>JBEBHE010000133.1:0-11585 GCA_040081205.1 Burkholderiales bacterium
GGCACGGTGGTGCGTGCAGGCACGCCGCGCGCCGTGGTGGAACGGCTTAACAATGAATTCGCCAAGGCGCTGCAATTGCCCGAAGTCAAAGAAGCCTTCAGCAAACAAGGCCTCACTATCGGCAACATGACGGCGGATCAGTACGACGCTTATATCCGCGTTGAGATGGCGCGCAACGAGAAGGTGCTGCGGAAACTGAACTTGAAGGTAAATTGATTCCGCTGCGCCGCATGGGCACAAACAAGTTTTCCACCCAAATTGTCATTCCCGCGCAGGCGGGAATAACAAGCGGGTTGTTAAGCGGAACAAATACCGGTTGATCCTGACCTAAATCACGTCCTCGGCCCGCATCGCTTTAATGTCGTCCTTGCTATAACCCAACTCGCCCAGCACGGCATCCGTGTGCTCGCCAAACCCCGGCGGTGGTGATGTCACTTGCGGTCCACCGTGCGCAAACTTGAACGCCATCACCGGCACGGTGAGGTCTTTGCCGCCATAACCCGGCGCGTTCTTATGGGTGTGCAGCAGGTTGCGCGTTTGCAATTGCGGATCTTTGATCGATTCGGAAATCTTGCGCGTGCGCGTGGCGGGCACGTGCTTGCTCTGCAAATAGTCTTCCCATTCCTGCGCGGTTTTGGTGGCGATGATGTCTTCGACGATTTTGGTTTGTTCTTTGTAATGTTCACGACGCTCTTTGTGCGACGATTGCTTCGCGATATCCGGGCGTCCGATGGCATTGAAAAATCGTTCGTGCTGGCCTTTATTGCTGGCCGCAATCATCATGTAAGCATCCTTCGCCATGTAGCCCTGACTGCTGGCATGCTCCATGCGATTGCCTCGGGGCGAGGGTTCGTTGCCGGTGTAGAGGTAGTTGGTAAGGTGCGAACCCATCAACATCATCGCCACATCCATCATGGCGCTATCGATATATTGGCCCTTGCCGGTGCGTTCGCGCTGGAACAACGCCGCCGACAACGCAAACGCATTCATGGTGCCCACTGCGTAATCGACCACCGGCGAACCCACCTTGATCGGATTTACTTCCGCAGTGCCGGTGGTACGCATCATGCCGGAGGTCGATTGAATCGCATGATCGTACGCGGTCATCTGCCCGCGCGGGCCGTCCTGCCCAAATGCCGTCATCGAGCAATAAATCAGTTTCGGATTGATCGCGGATAAATCCTTGTAACCAAGGCCGAGTTTGGCAAACGCACCCGAACGATAATTCTCGACAAAAATATCCGCGTCTTTCACCAGCTTTTTGATGATCTCCTGGCCCTTTTTGGTTTTGAGATTCACCGTGATCGCACGCTTGTTCGATGCCTGCGTGGCAAATTGCAAGCCCATTTTCTTCTCACCTAATTCGTGATCCGAACCGCCCTCGCGGCTTTGATCGCATTCGTGCGGGTCTTCAACCTTGATCACATCCGCGCCGAGCAGCGCCAGTTGATACGCGGCAAACGGACCGGCCAGCACATGCGTGACGTCGATGATTTTGATGCCTTCAAAAGGTCTCACAATTTTTCCTTTAAAAACAAATATTTATAATGATTCGGCGATGTCAGGCTACGCGAATTTGAACGGAGGGGTTCTGCTACAATCGTTTCAAATGCTACAGGATGGCGCTCGCCGTCACAATCAACAATCCACGCCGTGATGTTTAGGTTCAGGAAAATTTCAAGTATCACTTTATGAAACGACTCATTGTCGCCATCACGGGCGCTTCCGGCGTGATCTATGGCATACGCGCACTGGAAATTCTGCGCAAAATTAAAGCGGTTGAATCGCACGTCATTCTGTCGCCGTCGGCCGCGCGCACCATCGCCGAAGAAACCGATTTCGACATCGACACCGTGAAAAAACTCGCCGACGTGATTTACAACCACAAGGATATCGGCGCAGCGATTTCCAGCGGCTCATTCAAAACCGAAGGCATGCTGGTCGCACCGTGTTCGGTGAAGACGCTCTCCGGTATCGCCAACTGCTACGACGACGAACTGGTGGTACGCGCCGCGGACGTGTGTCTCAAAGAACGCCGCCGCGTGGTGCTGATGTTCCGTGAAACACCGCTGCACGCGGGGCATATCCGGTTGATGGAACAAGCCACGTTGAACGGCGCGATTGTGATGCCGCCGGTGCCGGGGTTTTACAGCAAGCCGAAATCCATCGACGATCTGGTTACGCAAAGCACGGGACGCGCGCTGGATTTGCTGGGCATCGACGCCGGCGTGGTCAAGCGCTGGAAAGACACCGCGCTACCCGCGCCGCGCAAGCCGGGGTGCTGATTTACCGCAAAAACCGATGAAAGACAGTGAATCCGCTTTCTGGCGATTTTCGCTGCGCTTTTACGCGCGTGATGGTGTGGCGCCGCTGTGTCTCGCGCTGCAAGATCAGCAGGGAGTGGATGTTAACGTATTGTTTTTATTGTTATTTTTTTCATCCCAGCAACGGCAATTAAGTGCTGCGGACGTGAAAAAAATTGACAGTGTAGCGGCCGCTTGGCGTACGCGCGCGGTGCAGCCATTGCGCGCCCTGCGGCGTGATTTGAAAAACGGCGTGTCGGCGATGGACGCGCAAGTCACCGAAGCCTTGCGCAACGATATCAAACGCTGCGAATTGCACGCCGAACGTTTGCAGCAGGAAATGCTGGAACGCGCGTTTCCCGCCGCAACAACGGGCGTGCCCGGTTCAATTCAGGAAGCGGCGACCGCAAACATCGCGGCCTACAGCGCGGTGATTGGCGTGCTGCCCGCGGATGCCGTGCAAAGCCTGCTGCGATTGTTTGCCGAAGAAGCCCGCACAATACGCGACGCGTAGCACCCGGAATCTATCTACTGTGCTGACCCCGCAGAACCGGTTGAACCCATCGCGCGAATCCGCACAATAATTTCCACACCGTCGGTCACCATTCCCTCGGGCAACGCCGGCAAGCGCGCAACCTCGACCTCGCCCGCATCGATATCCGACAGCTCGCCGCTATCAACATTGTAAAAATGATGATGTGGCGCCGTGTTCGGGTCATAAAACACACGCGCCGGATCGACAATCACCTCGCGAACCAGTTTTTTCGCGACGAACAGATTCAGCGTGTTGTAAACCGTGGCTTTGGACGTCTCGGCCTCACGCTCGTTCACAATTGCCAGCAACCGTTCCGCCGACAAATGCTCGCAACGCGAAAACAGTGCATGGGCAATCTCGATGCGCTGATGGGTGGGCGTAATATCGTGCTGACGCAGTAGCGCGGCTACTGCTTCGCGCGTGTAAGCCGCAGTGTTAAGCAACGTCAGTGTTGTGTCGGCTCCCGAATCCATGTGTTTGATTCTAATCAAATATCTGGACACTGTCTAATTCGTGCTCCACAAGCCTCGATAACCGTGACAAATTGCTCACTCACCAGACGCCATTTGCCGCCCATCCTGATAATCTATCCGCATATCAGCTACTTTTGATAATGAATCAGCGTCTTAGATACACTTTCAACACTGGGAGAAAAAGCATGTTCAAACGACAACACGGTTTTACCTTGATAGAGTTGATGATTGTGGTGGCGATTGTCGCCATCCTCGCGTCAGTGGCGCTGCCAGCCTACCAGGACTACGTTACACGCGGCAAAATCGCCGAGGCGACATCCAATCTCGGCAGTTTGCGCGTCAGGATGGAACAATACTTTCAGGACAACCGTCAATATGTCGGCGGCCCGTGCAGCCCGCCGGCATCTGAATCCAAGTACTTCACTTACGCCTGCGTAACCTCCTCCTCGCCCCATAGCTACACCATCACCGCCACCGGTGTTGCGGCGCAAGGCCTGGGCGGCTTTGCGTACACCATCAACGAGAGCAACGTAAAAACCACCGTGATGGCCGCGCCTTCCACGTGGACCGGGTCCACCTCGTGCTGGGTCACCAAATCCAACGGATCATGTTAAGCCGCCCCCAAAATCATATGCGCGGCAACGGCGGCTTTACGCTCATCGAGTTGCTGATCGCGGTAGCGGTATTGGCCATCATGCTGGCGCTGGGCGTGCCTGCGATGAGCACTTTTCTGGGCAATTCATCCATACGCACCAACGCTGAGGCAATTGCCAACGGCATTCAGTTCGCCCGCACGGAAGCCGTCAGGCGCAATGCGAATGTCCGAATTGTCCTGGATGCGTCCGGGACGTCTTATACCGTTAATCTCGCGAGCGACGGCTCCGTCCTCAATCAGCGTGCTGCCGAAGGCCGCGCGGATTCCGTAACCGTTACACCGACGCCTGCCGGCGCCACCACCCTGACGTTCACGGCACTCGGAGCCCTCACAACCAATGCGGACGCCAGCGCCGCGATTACCACCATCAAGGTTAACGGAAACACCGCGAATGCGGCGCAATTGAGAAATATGTGCATTATGGTTTCCGCCGGCGGCATCGCAAGAATGTGCGATCCCTTGCGCACAGACGTCACCGATCCACAACGGTGTCAGCCCGCGGTTGATACCGATTGCGTACCGACACCCTAGAAAAACCGGAGACATTGCGCAATGACTCATTCCATCCATAAACAACAGGGCGTCATGCTGTTGGAGGCGCTGATCGGGCTGCTGATTTTCTCCATGGGTATTCTGGCGCTGGTGGGCATGCAGGCCACCGCGATATCCCAGGTCAATGATGCGAAATACCGCTCTGAAGCGTCGCATATGGCCGACCGCATGATCGGTGAGATTTGGGCCAATCGGGGCAACAATATCCCGACACTTGCCGCAGCATGGGCTAATGACGTCAATGCCGTGCTGCCCAATGCAACCGGCGCCAATGCACCCACGGTGGTGGTGGTGGGTACGCAGGTGACGGTTACCGTTTTCTGGCAGCCGCCGGCCGCATCGACCCCGAGCAACCACATCGCGATCGCCTATCTCGATTTCAATCCATGACGCCTCATTACATCATGCGTAAAAAGCAAACCGGCTTCAGCCTTGTTGAATTGATGGTAGCCGCCCTCATCGGGCTCATCGGCACCATTGTTATCTTTCAGGTATTTGCCGTATTTGAAAGCCAGAAGCGTGCTACCACCAGCGGCGGCGACGCCCAATCCAATCTGGCGTTGTCCATGCACTCGGTCGAGCGCGACGTGCGGCAGGCAGGTTTTGGCATCAACGATCCGACATTCTTCGGTTGTTCGGTCAATGGCTGGGACGAGTCCGCCAGCGGTACAGCGTTTACCCTGCCCTTTGTTCCGGTGCAGATTACCCAAGGCAGCGCCACACCTGACCCGGTCACCGGCGCCACGCCGCAACCCGACACACTGACGGTGATGTACGGCAGCAGCTCCATCGCGCACTTTGCCCCGAGCCTGAATCAAAATCTGGGATCGGCCACCGCCAATTACCGCGTCAGCAACCGGCATGGGTTCGAGTTGGGTGACGTTATCGTGTTGGCGGAATTGCGTGGTTCGCCTCAGGTGCCGGATTGCATCCTGGCCCAGGTGCAGGATTTGCCGACCAGCGTCGGCAATACGGATTCCATTGTTCATGCCAGCGGCACCTATGATCTGGGCGGTCAAACCACCGCCACCCGTTTCAACAAAGCAGCCGGTATCGGGCCCAATTACAACTTCGGCTCGACCAAAGTATTCAATCTGGGCAGAAACCCGGTCGTCAATTCCTACACGGTCAGCAACGGCCAACTGCTGGTGCAACCGTTTCGCGGCACGGCATCGCCCACCATGGATGGCATCGTCCAGATGCAGGCGCAATACGGCAAGGACACCGACGGTGACAACATTGTCGATGCCTACAACGACACCCCACCAACGACACCCGCCGAATGGACGCAAGTGCTGACCATACGCGTGGCGCTTGTCGCGCGCGTAGGCCAATACGAAAAAACCGACGTGAGTCCCGCCACTCTGAATATGTGGACCGGCGGGCCGGTGTGGACGCTCAGCGCCGACGACCGGCACTACCGCTACCGTATCCTCGACACCATCATTCCCATTCGCAACATGATCTGGAGACGTTCTACATCATGAACTCACGCCTAGCCCACATCCGCCGCATCGGAAGCCGCCACGCCAACCGCGGGGCGGTACTGATTATTTCGCTCATCGTGCTGGTTGCCATGACGCTCGGCGGCATCGCCATCCTGCGCTCGGTCGATACCACCACACTGATCGCCGGCAACCTTGCCTTCAAGCAACGCGCATTACATGCCGCTGATCGGGGCGTAACCGAGGCCGTGGCCTGGCTGATCGCGAATAAAGGCACGCTCGCCAGTGATAACGCCGCCGCCGGGTATCACTCTTCCCAGCCGTTTGACTGGACCAGCGGCTCGGCATGGACCAACCAGAAACTGGCGGCCACCGATACCGGCACCGGCACGGATACCGCAGGTAACCGGACGTACTACGTGATTCATCGCATGTGCACCTGCGCCAACACCGCTTATAACGGCAGTTGCGGTTCGCCTGCCGTAGCCAATCAATGCGGCATCGATAATCCCACCGCCACCGCGACACCGAAGCCGGTGGAAGGCGACACTTTCACCATTGGCGGCGTCGTGTTCCCGTCCACCGGCAGCGTCTATTACCGGGTTACGGTGCGCAGCGAAGGACCGCGCGACACCAAGAGCTACATTCAGTCGATGATAACAATTTCTATTTAAAAACAAATAGTTAATAAATTTAACACGAAACGCACGCTACGCTTCAGAGGCTATTATGAGACATCAATGGTTATTGGGTTTGTTGCGCGCCGCCACGGTTTTGGCCGCGCTGGCGGCAGGCACGCTATACGTGCATGCAACCACCACGGATATTGCGTCGGTGCCGCTGGGCACGTCGCCCACCGCCACGGTGCTGCCTAACCTGATGTTCATACTTGACGACTCGGGCAGTATGTTGCGTGACTACACGCCGGATCAGGTGAACGACAGCAATACATGCAAAAGTAGCGGCAGCATGACCGGCAATAGTTGCGATCTTGGCTACCCGCCTTACTATGCCTCGCAATTTAATATTCAGTATTACAACCCGGCGGTAACGTACGCCCCGGCGGTTAACTACCTGGGTGTCAGCCTCGGCGCCCAAACGGCCACCGGCGCCAGGATTGACCCGTACAATGCCGGTGACACCAGCACCAAGAACCTGGAAACCACCTATCGTGACATCTGGTGGTGTAATACCGGCTCCGCATCCGGCGGTGATTTCAATGACACTACGAAATGCCGACGTAACGGCGTCACGCCCCAACCCGCTACGTTCGACTACGCTAGCGCTACGGACGGCTTGCCCAATGCCACATTCTCCAATCGGTATATCAGAGACGTTACCAACGCCCATTACTATGTTATCTCTCCCAAGGAGCATTGCACTGACGCCAGCTTGACCGTGTGTACCGCGTCGACGGTGCCCACCACGATCGGCGCTGTGATTTACGACAAGCCGGCACCAATGCGCTGGTGCAATACCAACGCAGGCACGACCTTGACGCAGGCCTCGGTCACCGGCGGCAGCCCGGCGACATGTCGGGCGACGGTGGATGGCACGTACCGTTATCCGCGTTTCGGCACCTTCAAGCGTTATGACATCTTGCCTGCGACTACCTCCTACCCGCGCGGCACTGGACGCAGCGACTGCACCGGCACGGTTGGACCTACCGGCTGCAGTTATGCCGAGGAAATGCAGAACTTCGCCAACTGGTACGGCTACTACCGCACGCGCATCCTGCAAATGAAAACGGTGTCAGGCCGCGTGTTTTCAGGCTTGGACGAGCGTTATCGCGTCGGTTTCCTGACCATCAATGCATCCAGTTCTTCCCGCTACCTGCCCATCGCCAAGTTCGAGACCACACCCACCACGCAAAAACAAGACTGGTTCACCAAGTTCTACGGACAGTTTCCCAGCTCCGGTTCCGGCACGCCGCTGCGCGAAGCGCTGTCGCGCGCGGGCCGGCACTATGCCGGCGTCACCACCGGCATCAACAGCTTTATGACGGAAGAACCCATACAGTATTCGTGCCAGCGAAACTACACGCTGCTCACCACCGACGGTTACTGGAACGGTAACAGCGGCAAGTATCCCGACAACAACACCATGGGCAATGAGGACAATACGCCCGGCACCTTCGTCAGCCGTGCCACCGGCACACTCGACGGCACCGGCACGGTGGTAACAGAGGCCACGCCTACCGTGACCTTGACGCAGCAAATCTGCGTCGGCAACGCCAACACCACCTTTCCCGGTGATGACATAGCCTGCGGTTGCGCCGCCGGACAAACCCGCGTCAAGCAGCAAACCCGCACCGTCAATGCCAACGTAACCTACACCGATGGCGGCACGGGTGTCGCCGCCGCGCCCACCACGGTTTATACGTTTCAGGACATTACTGCCTGCACCACGCCGCTGATCGTCACCACCGATACGCCGATCACCCGCGTGGACGAACAGGTTCTCGTGGCGAATGCCACCAGCACCTTCCCCACCATCAACGGCGTGGGCGCTGGCGCCAACCAGGCTGGCACCTGCGCGGCCGGGCAAGGCCGCATCAAGCAGCGCACCACCACTTACAACGAGCGGGTCGTCACTACCGACGGCGTGGCTGCCGCACCGGTATACAGCGGCACAGCCTATGCGTTCACCAACGTCGGCGCCTGCGCGACGGTCACCACGACAGTGGTGGATCTGCGCCGCGAAACCGGGCAATGGGAAAGCACGTCGGAGGGCTCCGGCCTGGCCACCAGTTTCAGCGCGCCGGCCAATAACGCGATCAGCGGCAACCCGCAAACCACGTTTACCTGCTCGGGTTCCGGCACGCGCACGCTGATCGTGCAACGGGTGATTCAATACAACCGCACTACCACGACCGTGGGCGCCGGCGCGCCGACCACCACCTTCGGCGCAACCAGCACTGGCCCTACGTATTCCACAGTAGATCCTTGCAACACCAACGGCAAATCAGCGTCCGCGACCGCGTTCTCGACGCTGTCAACCAACACCACGGTTACCGGTGCAGGAACCGCCGCTGCGACCACGGTTACACCCGGCACGCCGGTGGCCTCCAACAACGGCGGCACGACGGTCGCCATTCCGCTGAGCCCGAATCCGTCCGTGCCGGTAACCGGCGCACCCACGTCAACTACCGCGTACGGCGGAACCGGGGACACGCTGGCGGATGTGGCCATGTATTACTACAAGACCGATCTGCGTACCAGTGGCGGTTTATCCACCAATAACGTCAAGGGACCTGATGGCGCCCCCAACTTTCACCAGCACATGGTTACCTTCACGCTGGGCCTGGGGCTGGACGGACAGATGATTTACGACCCGAACTACGAAACGGCGGTGTCCGGCGATTTTGTCAAAATCAAAACCGCCGCCACCGGCTGCTCGTGGAGTACCGGCACCTGTAACTGGCCTACGCCTATAGGAGATAATCCTACCGCGATCGACGATATGTGGCACGCCGCCGTGAATGGCCGCGGCAAGTATTTCAGCGCCAAGGATCCGGCCACACTGGAAAACGGCCTCACCTCGACGCTCGCCGCGATCAACGAAGCCACCGGCGCGGCCTCTTCGGCGGCAACCAGCACGCCTAACCTGACGCCGACGGACAACCTGCTGTTCAGCTCGACCTACCGCACCGGCAAGTGGGACGGCGAAATTATCGCGCAGCGGCTCGACGCGGCAACTGGCGAACTGCTGCCGGCGATTGAGTGGTCCGCGGCCACGCAGTTAAATGCCCGCACCACCAGCACCACCGACACGCGTACCATTTACACCATTGATCCGCTGGCCACCGACAAGCTCAAGCCGTTCCTGTATGCGAACCTGTCGGCATCCGAGCAGGCCTACTTCGATAACCACTGCAATGCACCCGCGCTGCCGCAATGTCCGCCCGCCACCTTTAGCGCGCGTGTTGCCGCCGCGAACCTCGGCACCAACCTGGTCAACTGGTTGCGCGGCCACCGCGGCAACGAGCTCAGCATCGACGCCAGTACCGGTCTTTATCGCGCGCGCGAATACATCCTGGGCGATACCGTGAACTCGAAACCGGTGTTTCAGGGCCCGCCCAACCTCGCGTTCGCGGATGCGGTGTCACCCGATTACACCTCCTTCAAGACCGCGCAAGCCAGCCGCCAGAAAGTACTCTACATCATGGCCAACGACGGCATGCTGCACGCCTTGAACGCCGACACCGGTGCCGAGATGTGGGCATATGTGCCGAAAATGGTGATGCCGAATCTGTGGAAGCTGGCCAGCAAAAATTACGACATCGGCCACATCTATACCGCGGACGGCTCGCCCGCCACCATGGACGTATTCACGGGCGGCGCATGGAAAACCATCCTCGTCAGCGGCCTCAACGGCGGCGGGCGCGGTTATTTCGCGCTGGACGTTACGAACCCGAATGCACCGAAAGGGTTGTGGGAAATCTGCTCCGATGCTGCGCTGTGCGCCAATGCCGATGCCGACATGGGGCTTTCCTTCAGCACCCCGATCATCACCAAGCGGCACGACGGCACGACGCCGATTGTGATCGTCGCATCCGGCTACAACAACGTTACGCCCGGAGACGGCGCCGGCTACCTGTATGTGCTGAATGCCGCGACCGGCGCGGTACTGGAAAAAATAACCACCGGTGTCGGCGATACCACCACGCCCAGCGGCTTTGCAAAAATCACCGGCTTTGCGATCAACGCCTCACAAGACAACAAGGCGACGATCGTTTACGGCGGCGACCTGATGGGTAACGTGTGGCGCTACGACATGAGCGCCACGCCGGTGACCGTGCAGCGTCTTGCGACACTCATGGATGGTAGCTCGCCGGCGCGCCCGCAGTCCATTACGACCCGGCCTGAGGTTACGCAATTTACCGCTGGCTTCAACGTGGTGTATTTCGGCACGGGGCGGCTGCTTGGCGGCACCGATCTGGGCGATCCGGCCAGTCTTGCGCCGCCCGAACCCTACGCGTTCCAGCAATCGATCTACGCCATCAGGGACACGGGCGCCGATCTGGGCAACGCCCGGCTGCCCGCGGCGGGGTTGGTGCAGCAAGTGATGTCCGGAACCACGACGCGCACGGTCACCAATAACACGGTCGATTTTACGAACGCCAGTATCAACGGCTGGTATGTCGATCTCAATCCCGGCAACAATTCACCGGGCGAGCGCGTCAATCTTGATCCGACGCTGGTTAAGGGCGTGCTGATTGTCACATCCAACGAACCCAATACGCAGGCTTGCTCCGATGGCGGTAACGGATTCCTCTATCAACTGAGCTACAACAGCGGATCCTATATTCCGGGCACACCGGGCGGCGTGGCGGGAGGGCAGATAGCCTCGTCGTTGCTGGTCGGCAGCGTGTTTTACCGCACCACCACGGGCGCGCTGGTTGGCCTAACCCGGTCCTCGACAGGCGCGCCGATCAAGACCCCGGTATCGTCGGGCGGCGGCGGCGGCAGCGGGCAGCGGGTGTCGTGGAGAGAACTGGTTCAATAACCGTGTGAGGCGCGGCGTGGCAAACCACATACGCCGCGCCGTGTGGTTGCAACAACATGACACTGGAAACACCTGCTCGACTGACCCTGGCGGTGATGGCATCGGCAGTGATTC
>JBEBHE010000429.1:0-3078 GCA_040081205.1 Burkholderiales bacterium
GCCTTGGATACGCAGTCTTAAATTTCGCCTCGCGCATCTCGCGGCAATTGTGTTTGTCACGTGTGAAGCGCTGCTCGGCATGGCATGTCCGCTAACCGAATGGGAAGATGCCTTACGTCTCACAGCCGGCGGCAGCACCATCGACAAAAGCTTTATCGCGCGCTGGGTGCATCAACTGATGTTTTTTTCTGCTCCCGAATGGGTATTCACAGCAATTTACGCCGCGTGCGCGCTGGTGGTCGCGGCAACGTTGTGGTTGGTCCCGCCGCGACGCAACACTACTCCGAAATAAAGGGCGCTGACCGTGAGTCAGCGCCCTTTATTTTGAAATATCAGCAATGACTTACAATGTAACCGTCATACCTATGCCAACGCATCAGCCCAGATGTTTTTAGCCCATCCCCACGCATAAGCGCCTTCGAGTTCGCTCGGCTTATCGGATACACCGCCGGCGCCTTTAACCACCGTCATGGTTTTGTCTGCTGCGCTGTAGGCGTGAACCGAAGCCACGTGAATCACGTTTTTCGCATCGACGAAGCTGTAACAGGTATTCATCAGCATGGGCGCGGGATTGACCGGCTGCCCTTTGATGAGGGCGATCACTGCCGCCGCGCAGATTTTGGCATGCTGATTGGCCATGCTTGCGGATTTCGGCATGGCGGCCGCCGACAGTGTGGCGTCCCCCACGACATGCACGCCTTTGACTGCCGTGGATTCGCACGTCAGCCAGTCAATGCCGCACCAGCGATTGTTCGCGGTAATCAATCCGGCCTGCTGCGCGATATTACCCGCACGCTGCGGCGGAACCACGTTCAGCACATCGCCTTTGACATCACCGAATTGCAGTTTGATCGTCTTCCCTTTGACATCCACATCGGCGATTTCGCTGTTGGGCCGGTAATCGATCATGCCTTTGTAAAGATTGTTCCACGCGCCACGGAACAAGCCCGCCTTGGACACGATATCCGGATTGCTGTCGAGTGCGATAATTTTTGATTTCGGTTTTTCGCGCTTGAAATAATCCGCCACCTGGCAAATACGCTCGTACGGCCCCGGTGGGCAGCGATACGGCGCGAGCGGTATATGAAACACGAATACGCCGCCATCGCGCATCGACTCCAATTGTTTTTTCAGCGCGAGCGTCTGCGGACCGGCTTTCCATGCGTGCGGCACCTGAATCTGCGCGCCCGCGTTGTTCAATCCCGGAATCGTGTTGTACAAAAACTCTACGCCGGGCGACACGATCAGGCGGTCATAACCGAGCGTGTTCCCGCCTGCCAACCGCACGGTTTTCGCGACAGGATCAATCGCCACCGCGTTATCACGCACGACATTGATGCCGCGGTCAGTGAGTCCGCTATAGTCGCGCGAGATCTCGCCGAGCGTTGTGTTGCCCGCAAGCGCCAGATTACTGATCGGGCACGAGATAAAGCCGGCGTCGCGTTCGACCACGGTGACATCGATATCCGGCGACCACATCTTCACGTATTTCGCTGCGGTAGCGCCACCAAAGCCCGCGCCGATCACTACCACGCGCGCGCTGCCGCCGCCAGTGGTTGCGCAGCCCGCGAGCGCAGTCGCGCTCGCAGCCGCTGTCCATTGCATGAATTCACGTCTGGAAATTGTCATGGTTGTCTCCCGCTTCGTTTCAGAGTATCAAGGCTTTATCGAGGCGAAGTAGCCCGCGATTTGCTCAAGCTGCGCATCGGTGTAGCCCTTGGCCTGCTGATGCATGACCGTGGCCGCCCGCTTGCCTTCCTTGAAATCCCGAAGTTGCTGATACAAGGAATTTTTCCCCTGCCCGGCGAGACTCGGCGGCACGCCGCCCACGCTGCGCCCATCGGTGCCGTGACAGGTGAAACAGGTCGCGGCCAGCGCGCGCGCGGCATGGGGATTGGGGTCTTGCGCCTGCGCGGGAATAGCGGCGCCCGCCATCAGCGCGGCAACGTACCAGACGATCATCCGTTGCGTGTTCATGTGCAACTCCTTTTCGAAATGATTGCTGACAGTATAGCAACGCCGCGAAGAATGCAAAGCGACAAACGCCGCGCACCAAACAAAAACCCCGGACGTGCCGGGGTTTTTGCCGTAAACATCAAGCCGTCACACGACGCTGGCCTCCGGCTTTTTCTCCTCAGCAAAAATCAGTTTTACCTTGTCGCCGGCATCAAGATCGACCGTCACTTTGCCGCCGCCGGCCAGCTTGCCGAACAGCAATTCGTCGGCCAGCGCGCTGCGGATGGTGTCCTGAATCAGACGCGCCATCGGCCGCGCACCCATCGCCGGGTCGAAACCTTTCTTCGCCAGATAGTCCTTCAACGCCTGCGAGAATGTGATATCGACTTTCTTCTCGTGCAACTGGTCTTCAAGTTGCATCAGGAATTTATCGACCACGCGCAGGATCACCTCGCGATCCAGCGCTGCGAACGAAATCATCGCGTCCAGCCGGTTGCGGAACTCCGGCGTGAACAGGCGTTTGATCTCGCCCATCTCGTCGCCCGTCTGCTTGCTCGGCGCAAAACCCATGCTGGATTTCGAGAGCTCGGATGCGCCGGCATTGGTGGTCATGATAATCACCACGTTACGGAAATCCGCTTTGCGCCCGTTGTTGTCGGTGAGCGTGCCATGATCCATCACCTGCAACAGGATGTTGAAAATATCCGGATGCGCTTTTTCGATTTCGTCGAGCAGCAACACCGAGTACGGCTGCTTGGTGATCTGCTCGGTCAGCAGCCCGCCCTGATCGAAACCCACGTACCCCGGCGGCGCGCCGATCAAGCGCGACACGGCGTGGCGCTCCATGTACTCCGACATATCGAAGCGAATCAACTCCACGCCCATTACGTACGCGAGCTGGCGCGCAACTTCGGTCTTGCCTACGCCGGTCGGGCCGGAAAATAAAAAGCTGCCGATAGGTTTTAACGGATTACCCAGACCGCTGCGCGCCATCTTGATAGCGGTCGTCAGCGCTTCGATGGCCTTGTCCTGACCGAACACCACCGACTTCAAATCGCGCGCCAATGTTTTAAGCGAATTGCGGTCGTCGGTCGACACCGTCTGCGGCGGGATGCGCGTGAT
>JBEBHE010000430.1:0-3076 GCA_040081205.1 Burkholderiales bacterium
TTGAGGCGAAATTCCAGTAGCCATTCCGGTTCGTTCTTTTTCGCCGAAATAAAACGGATGGTGTCTTCGCTCAACCCTTTGGCCGCCGTATCCGATTCAATATCGGTGACAAAGCCGTGTTTGTACGGCTGATTGACGAGCTCTTGTATCGCTGCGCTACTCATAAAATACCTAAGTATTTGTATTGATTATATTTTTTCTTTGACACTAAAACTCTCGCCGCAGCCGCACGTTGCGTCGACATTCGGGTTGTCGAATTTGAAGGTTTGTTTCAAGCCCTCTTTAACGAAATCGAGTTTCGAGCCGTCAATAATCTCCAGACTCTTTTCATCAACAACCAGTTTGGAATCGAAGGCTTCAAACACTTTGTCGTCCGTTTTCACATCATCAGCATAATCGTAGGTATAGGCCCAGCCGGAGCAGCCGACTTTCTTGATGCCCACGCGCAGCCCCACGCCTTTGCCGCGCTTGGTCAACTGCGCCTGAATTTGTTTAGCTGCGTTTTCTGTCAGTTGTATGGTCATCATGGTTCTCCGTACTCACTCACTTATCACACCGCCATCGCGGTGAGATTCTTAAATCGTGCAACTACTTGTTTCAATGCTTTCAGAAAATCATCCACTTCCTGCGCCGTATTCGCCGCGCCGAGCGAAAAACGCACCGCGCCGCGCGCGATTTCCGGCACGATGCCCATCGCCAGCAGCGTCGCCGATGGTTCCGGATTCGCGCTCGAACAGGCAGCACCCGCCGCCACGCCGAAACCCAGTTTGTCGAGTTCGATAATCAATGTTTCGCCGTCGATGCCTTTGAACGCAAAGTAACTGGTATTGGGCACGCGCGGCGACTGCGCGCCAAATAGCACCGCACCCATGCCGCTCAGTCCCCGCTCGGCTCTTGCGCGCAGCTTTTCCAGTCTCGGCGCAAGCTCGCTTAGACGACTCGCTGCAAGCGCCGCGGCCGCGCCAAAGCCGACTATCGCAGGAACATTCTCCGTGCCGGAGCGCAAACCGTGCTCATGCCCGCCGCCGGCAATCAAGGGGCTAAGCTCGATGCGTTTATCGACGATCAGCGCACCGGCGCCTTTCGGCCCGTAAATCTTGTGCGCGGAGAGTGTCATTGCATGCACATTGAGCACCTCGAAATCCACCGCGATCTTGCCGAGCGCCTGCACCGCATCGGTATGCATCCACGCTTTGGCGGTGCGCGCGCGTTCTGCAATTTCCGCCACCGGCTGAATCACCCCGGTTTCGTTGTTGGCGAGCATCACAGAGACGATTCCTGTTGGTGTCTGCAGCGCAGCATCGACGTCATTCAAATCGACTTTACCCTCGCGTGTAACCGCGAGCTTGCGCACACTCCAGCCTTTACGGGCCAGCGCCTCGGCAGGTTTGGCGACACACGGATGCTCAATCGCGCTGACAGC
The DNA here is from genome assembly GCA_040081205.1 of Burkholderiales bacterium. Classification (GTDB taxonomy): domain Bacteria; phylum Pseudomonadota; class Gammaproteobacteria; order Burkholderiales; family SG8-41; genus UBA5216. The sequence goes on from JBEBHE010000430.1 coordinate 1,424, forward strand.
GATTTGCGAAGGTTTGAGAATCTCCGCCGCGCCTTTGATGAACAGATTGTTCGCTTCAGTGCCGCCGGACGTGAACACCACCTGCGGCGGACGCACATTCACCAGCGCCGCCACCTGCTCGCGTGCCTGATCGATGGCGCGGCGCGCGCCGATACCCAGATCGTGACGGCTCGACGCGTTGCCGTATTGCTCGCGCATAAACGGCAGCATCGCATCCAGCACGCTCACGTCAAGCGGCGTGGTAGCGTTGTGGTCGAAATAGACAAAGCCCATCGCGTGCGACAACTATCTAGGCAGCAACGGCCGCGCGCTTGTGCACGCCGGGACGCATGTCATGTATGGGTGCTACGCCCGATTCCTTGGCACGCTGGTTATCCACGAGTTGCTGCAACGTTACCGAACCCAGATATTCGAAGATGCGCTGGTTGAGCGACGCCCACAGGTCGTGCGTGATGCATTTGTTGTCGTCGTGGCAGTTTTCCTTGCCGCCGCATTGCGTGGCATCGATAGGCTCATCCACCGCGAGAATAATTTCAGCCACCGACAGCGCCCGCATGTCCTTGCCCAGCAGATAGCCGCCGCCCGGCCCGCGCACGCTATCGACGATCTGCTTGCGCCGCAGTTTGCCGAATAGTTGCTCCAGATACGACAGCGAAATTTTTTGACGCACGCTGATTTCCGCCAGCGTTACCGGACCGCTGCCGTGACGCAGCCCCAGATCCACCATCGCCGTTACCGCAAACCGTCCTTTGGTTGTGAGCCGCATCGCGTCACCTATAAAATATTATTTAAAAACAAATACTTAAATAAATAAACCCAAGAACCCTATTGCCGAGTAATTCGCTCAAGTTTACCTATCCCGACTTATTTAGTCAACTATGGCTTCGGCAAGTTCCCGTCGGCGGTAACGCCACGCAGCCGCTTAAGTTCCGCCAGAATTTCATCGACGCGTTTATCGGTGTCGCTGCTGTGGCTTATGAGCTCGTTGATCGCGCGCGCCAGCGGATCGTTTTCGTCGCGGCCCACCGCGTACGCGGTAAAACGCCCCTCGTTTTCCTTCGATGATTCCTGCGACTCCACCACGCGCGCGGGAATGCCAATCGCTGTCGCACCCGCCGGCACGTCTTTAACCACTACCGCGTTGGAACCGATTTTGGCATTCTCACCCACGGTAATCGGCCCGATCACTTTCGCCCCGGCGCCGATCACCACGCCCCTCGCCAGCGTCGGGTGGCGTTTACCCTTATTCCATGACGTGCCGCCGAGCGTGACGCCGTGATAGAGCGTGCAATCGTCACCGATCTCCGCCGTCTCACCAATCACCACGCCCATGCCATGATCGATAAAAAACCGCCGGCCAATGGTAGCGCCCGGATGAATTTCAATGCCCGTCATCCAGCGCGCCCAATGCGACACAAAACGCGCCAGCCAGTTCAGCCCGGCACCCCAAAGGCAATGCGCCACGCGATGCATCAGCAGTGCGTGGAAACCCGGATAGCAGGTAATCACCTCCCAGGTATTACGCGCGGCGGGGTCACGCTCGAACACCACGGCAATCTCTTCTTTAATTCGGGAAAACATGAGGTTAGCGGCAACGAGACTCGGTAAAAGGCCGAGTAGTATACTAAACTTATAGGGTATTACGGATATAGC
>JBEBHE010000134.1:0-11511 GCA_040081205.1 Burkholderiales bacterium
GAGTTAAGCGAAAATGTGAAAGGAAACACGCACCGCTTCGACAAAACCCTGCGGGCGCGGCCAGCCGTCGGCAAAAATAACAAGTCACTGGAGATCGATAGATGCACGCCACCCTGCCGTTGATGGAAGTCAGCGACTTTCCCGCCATACGCCGTAATCGGCTCGACACGCTGCAAGTCAACTTGGGCTACAAATGTAATCAGAGCTGTTTGCATTGCCACGTTAACGCCGGGCCGACGCGCACCGAGGCGATGAATCGCGAAACCATATTCGAAGTCATCGCGTTTTTGAAATCAACGGGCGTTCAGACACTGGATCTCACCGGCGGCGCGCCGGAACTGAATCCGCGCTTTCGCCTGCTAGTGAAAGCCGCGCGCGATATCGGCGTGCGCGTGATGGATCGCTGCAATCTCACCATTCTGCATGAGCCGGGACAAGAAGATTTGGCGGATTTCCTGCGCGACAACACGGTAGAAATCGTGGCGTCACTGCCCTGTTATCTCGAAGAAAATGTGGACAAGCAGCGTGGCAAAGGCGTGTTCGACGCGAGCATCCGAGCACTGCAACTGCTCAATAAAAAAGGCTACGGCAACACAGGGTCGCCGCTGAAACTCAGTCTCGTTTACAACCCGCAAGGCGCGGTGCTACCACCGGCGCAAGGACCGCTTGAAAGCGATTACCGCAAATATTTGGGCGAACATTTCGGCATCACATTCACCGAACTTTACGTGCTCACCAATATGCCGATACAACGCTTCGGCAGCACGCTAATTTCAAAGGGCCATTTCGAGCATTACATGGACGTACTGAAAAACGCCTATCAGCCACAAAATCTCGATTCGGTGATGTGCCGCTCCCTGCTGTCGGTGGATTGGCGCGGCTTTGTTTACGATTGCGACTTCAATCAGATGCTCGGCCTGCCGCTGGCCTGGAAAAATAAACCGCGCACACATTTGCGCGAATTGATGGGCACGGACATCACAAACAATCCAATTGTCGTCAAAGACCACTGCTACGGCTGCACGGCGGGGCAAGGCTCCAGTTGCGGTGGCGCGCTCGTCGCCTGAACTTTTGCATCTCGTTTTCCATGATTAAGCAAGGAAGCGTCATGCTGTCACGCATTCTGGTTTTATTCGTCGCGCTAGTCACATTTGGCGCATTCACAATCGCCAACGCCGTTTCGGGCGATTTGCAATTCGGTGTCGGGCTGTTCCAGCCCGACAGGGAAAAAAACGACGCCACTTATCGTCCATTAGCCGATTACCTTGCGGAAAAACTGGGCCGTAAAGTCATTTTGCGGACAGTGGATACCTGGGAAGGTCTGGCCAAATCGCTTGCCAACGGCGAGACCGATATCTCCCTGATGGGGCCATGGGGCTACGTGCTCGCCAACCATCAAGCCGGCGCGCAGGCGGTGTCCACTATTCTTTACGAAGGTAAGCCCGAATATTTCGCGATCATGGTGACCCATCCGAAAAGCGGCATCAAGCGGATTGAAGATCTGAAAGGAAAAATCTTTGCATTTGGCGACAAGGGATCCACATCGGGCTATCTAATTCCGTTTCATCAGTTCCATAAAATGAAAATCGATCCGGAAAAATTTCTCGGCAAAGTGATCTACACCAAACATCAAGCCATTGAAACGCAAGTGGTGCGCGGCGAACTCGACGCCGGCGCCGATTACAATCGCAATCGCGACGCGATGATCGCCGACGGGCTGATTAAAGCCGACGATAGCCGCATTTTCTGGACATCCGCGCCCTTGCCCAACGATGCGCTTGCCGTCAGCGCCGAATTATTCAAGGACAAAGCGCTCATCGCCCGTCTGCAGCAGGTGCTTGAAAGCATCAATGCGGAATTGAAGTCGAATCCCAAACTGCTGCCTGCGCGCTACACCGGGTTCGTCAAAAAAGATAATTCATATTACAAGCCAATCCGCGACGCCGGGCTTGCCACCGGCAAACTGACGCCGGTGAAAAGGTGATCGATTGACCGACGGTGCCTCGACGGGCCGCTTCCGACTCTATTTCTGGGCTTACGCAGCGCTGCTGTGCGGCGTGCTCATCCAGTTCGCGATAAACGATGACCTCTCGTTCGGACGCCGCCCGTGGGAAAACTTCAAGCGCACGGCGGTCGAATTTTCATGGCCGAGCTTTCTGAACATCTGGTACGGCAACGAAGTTCTGGAATTCCGCGCCGACGACGGCACCCTGCTGCGGGTCGAAAATGAACGCGAATCGGAAACGCAATTCCTGAAAGGATTAGCGGATGCGGTGTGGACCACGTTCAAAATTGCAACGCTCGGATCGTTTATTGCAGCGATGCTTGCACTGCCCTTCGGTCTGGCCGCCGCAAAGAACTTGCAGCTGCCGCACTGGGTGGCGCGCGGCGCGCGCACCGTGCTCGGCGTGGCGCGATCGGTGCATACATTGGTATTCGGCCTGCTCTTTGTCGGCATCATCGGGCTCGGCCCCATGGCAGGCGTACTCGCCATCGCCGCGCACTCGTTCGGCACGTATGGCAAGCTCTACGCCGAGGCCATTGAAGCAGTCGATGCCCGATTGATGCAATCGGGAACCGCGCTGGGACTCACGCCGCTGCAAACGCTGGTGCACGGACTCGGCCGCATGATGGTGCCGCGCTGGCTGTCGGTACACCTTTATATCTGGGAATTCAATGTGCGCGATTCAACGGTGCTGGGCCTGATCGGCGCAGGCGGCCTTGGCCTGCTGGTATCGGAAGCGGTGTCGCTATTTCAATGGGGGCGGCTCGCCACCATACTGCTTGCGATCATCGCGCTGGTGGCAACCTTCGATGCCCTTAGCCGTAAAATACGGCACGATATTCTCTGACGGATTGCGAGATGGCGATTTCCACCGTCGGCAATAGTGCCCTGCAACCTGGCCGCAGTTGTCCGCTTCACTATCGCTATTCGCCGTCGGCTCTCGCGTGCAAAGCTGATTTCAGCGCGGAAACACTCTACGTGATTGGCGGGTTGTACGGCAATTTTCCCGCGCTGGAAGCGATGCTCGAACTCGCTGCACGCGAGCCGAGGCCGGTAACATTCGTGTTCAACGGCGACTTCAACTGGTTCAACATCGACGATGCGGGATTTCGCAAGATCAACAGCGAAGTGCTGCGCCATCACGCGCTGCGCGGCAATGTCGAAACCGAAATCACGGACGATGACAGCGACGCCGGTTGCGGATGTGCTTACCCGGATTACGTCGGCGCCGATGAAGTCGGGCGTTCCAATGAAATGCTTGTGCAATTGCGCCACACCGCGCGACGCCATGCCGATTTACGTGCGCGGCTCGCGGCGCTGCCAATGCATTGGGTCGCGGACGTCGGTGGCGTACGTGCAGCTATCGTGCATGGTGATCTTGAATCGCTGGCTGGCTGGTCACTGTCGCAGGAAGCACTCGCCACGGATGACATAAAAAATAATATTCAAAAACAAATAGTTACATCACAATGCCGCATAATCGCCAGCAGCCACACCTGCCTTCCGGCGGCGCTCACGCTCGACACTGAACAAGGGCGCTGCGCCGTATTCAACAACGGCGCGGCAGGTATGCCGAATTTTCGCGACACGCATTTCGGCGTGATCACGCGCATCGCGACCACTCCCGCCAAGCACATTGAGCCGCTCTACGGCACGGACATCGGCACGGTGCATATCGATTCGCTGCCTGTGCATTACGATCATGCGCGGTGGCAACAAGAATTTCTCGCGAACTGGCCGATCGGCAGTGCAGGCCATTTGTCGTACCATCAACGCATAACGCACGGGCCGGATTACACGGTGGGTGGCGCGAATCGATTGGCTGTAAGCAATGGCAGCGCGGCGCGACCCATAGCTGCCGCCTGAAACAATGTCTGGGAAATCAATATGAAAAAAAGCAAGCTACTGTTATTCATCTTAATCGCTGCCGCTGTGGCGGCCTTTTTTGTTCTCGACCTGAAGCAGTATTTCAGCCTCGACTATTTCAAATCACAGCGCGCGATAATCGACGCCTACGTCGTGGCCAACGCACTGCAAGCCGGATTGATTTTCTTCGCGATTTACGTGGTGGTGACCGGGCTTTCGCTGCCGGGCGCGGCGATCATGACGCTGGTGGGCGGCGCGGTGTTCGGGCTGTTGTGGGGCACGGTGCTGGTGTCGTTCGCATCTTCAGCCGGCGCGACGCTGGCGTTTCTGGCGTCGCGCTTTTTGCTGCGCGACTGGGTGCAAAGCAAATTTGGCGACAAACTGAAGCCGATCAACGACGGCATCGCGAAAGAAGGCGCGTTTTATCTTTTCGCGCTACGGCTGGTGCCAGTGTTTCCGTTTTTTGTGATTAACCTGGTGATGGGGCTGACATCGCTCAAAACCGTAACTTTTTATTGGGTAAGCCAGATCGGCATGCTGGCGGGAACCATCGTCTATGTGTACGCTGGCACGCAGTTGGGTGAATTTAAAATCGGCGCAGGATTGATTTTTGCCTTTGTACTGCTCGGCATTTTCCCGCTGATTGCAAAGAAAATTCTCGATGCCATGAAGGCACGAAAAGTGTACGCCAATTGGACACGCCCCGCGAGTTACGACCGCAATGTTGTCGTCATCGGCGGCGGTTCGGCAGGACTGGTCACGTCGTACATCGCTGCCGCGGTGAAGGCCAAAGTCACGTTGATCGAGCGCCACCACATGGGCGGCGATTGCCTGAACACCGGCTGCGTGCCGTCGAAGGCGCTGATTCGTTCGGCCAAATTGCTGTCGCATATGAAACGTTCCAGGGAATTCGGCATACGCTCCGCCAGCGCGGATTTCGATTTCGCAGAGGTAATGGAACGAGTGCAGCGCGTCATCAAAGATATCGAGCCGCATGATTCGGTTGAGCGTTATTCCAGTCTCGGCGTGGAATGCGTGCAGGGCGAAGCGAAAATTGTGTCCCCGTGGGAAGTTAAAGTCAAAACCGATGCCGGGGAAAAAACATTCACCACCAAAAACATCGTTATCGCCGCCGGCGCACGGCCATTCATTCCACCGATACCGGGACTGGCCGAAGCGAACCCGCTCACCTCCGACAACGTGTGGAATCTGCGCAAGCTGCCGAAACGCCTGGTGGTGCTGGGCGGCGGGCCCATCGGATCGGAGCTCACCCAATGCTTTGCGCGCTTTGGTTCCGAGGTAACGCAAGTGGAAATGGCGCCGCGCATTTTGATTCGCGAAGACCCGGAAGTTTCCGATCTTGTAATGAAACGCTTTCAGGCCGAAGGCATCAACGTGCTGGTGAATCACAAGGCAAAACACGTGATTGTCGAAAACGGCGAAAAGTATTTGATCGTGGAAAACAACGGCGCCGACAAGCGCATCGCCTTCGACGAAATCCTGTGTGCCGTCGGACGTATCGCCAATCTCAAGGGCTACGGTCTCGAAGAACTCGGCATTCCTGCTGCGCGCGTGGTCGAAGTGAACGAATATCTGGAAACGATTTATCCGAATATTTTCGCCTGCGGCGACGTGGCGGGCCCGTATCAATTCACGCACACTGCCGCGCACATGGCGTGGTTTTGCGCGGTCAATGCGCTCTTTGGCAATCTAAAAAAATTCAAGGTCGATTATTCCGTGGTGCCGTGGTGTACGTTTACCGATCCGGAAGTCGCGCGCGTCGGTTTGAATGAAACCGACGCGAAAGAAAAAAACATTCCCCACGAGGTGTACACCTACGGCATAGACGACCTCGATCGCGCGATTGCCGACGGCGAGGCGCACGGATTGGTCAAAGTGATTACGCTGCCGGGCAGCGATAAAATACTCGGCGTCACCATCGCCGGGGAACATGCCGGTGACTTATTGGTCGAATATGTCGCGGCAATGAAACACGGGTTCGGCCTCAACAAGATTTTAGGAACGATCCACATTTACCCGACGCTGGGCGAGGCCAACAAATACGCGGCGGGTGTTTGGAAAAAAGCGCAGACAACGGAACAGCAGTTAACGTTTGCGGCAACATTTAACGATTGGCGGCGCGGCGCAGGCAGTGTCGGCGCGGTGATCAGCGCCGCATTTGGTTTGTTAGGACAAGGCACCAAGGCCGCACAACCGGCGGAACATCATTAAATCGGTGTGGATAAAAATGCATATAAAACAAATAGTTACAACACTCTCACTGTGGCTGCTCACAACCGTTTCCGCGTGGGCGCAGTTCGATCACTCGCACGCGCAATGGACCACGCTGCTTAAAAAACACGCGGTAGTGATCGACGGCGGCAAGGCCTCGCAGATGCGTTACGCGGGCATGTCCGCCGACCGCGCTGCGCTGAAAACGTATCTTGAAACACTCGCCAAAGTCAGCGAAGCGGAATTCAAAGGTTGGAGCAAGAACCAGCAACTTGCGTTTCTGATCAACGCCTACAACGCCAACATGGTCGAAAAAATCCTGCTGCGTTATCCCAACATCAAATCGGTGTGGGATTACGGCAAGGTATTCGGTGATCCGTTCAAAGACAAATTCTTCAAATTATTTGGTCGCGAATTTACGTTGAACAATATCGAGCACGACACCATCCGCGCCAAAGGCGTGTACGACGACCCGCGCATACACATGGCGGTAAACTGCGCCTCCGTCGGCTGCCCGATGCTGCGCGAAGAAGCCTTTGCCGCCGACAAACTGGATGCGCAACTTGAAGAACAAGTTACGCGCTTTTTATCCGACCGGTCCCGCAACCGCTATAACGCCGCCAACAACGCGCTGGAAGTCTCGGAAATCTTCAAATGGTATTCCGTCGATTTCACCAGCGGCCTTAAAGGCATCAAGTCGCGTGAGCAGTTTTTCGCCAAATACGCGAATCTCCTCTCCGATAACGCCGACCATCAGAAGCTCATTCGCGACGGCAAAGCCGAGATCAAGCATCTGGATTATGATTGGGGTCTTAACGACGCCAAAAAGTAGCCGCGTGTGCTATCGGTCATTATTCCCTGCCTGAACGAAGCTGAAGGTATCGCCGACTCGCTGCAAGCGCTGGCGCCATTGCGCGCGCGCGGCGGAGAAATCGTTGTCGTCGATGGCGGCAGCACCGACAACTCAATTGAAATCGCGCGCCCGCTGGCAGATCATGTGATTAGCGCACCGCGCGGACGCGCATGGCAGATGAACGCCGGTGCAACGCAGGCGCGCGGCGATATGCTGCTGTTTCTGCATGCCGACTGCCGGCTTCCGCCGGCGGCAGATGGCGTGATCGTCGATGGCCTCAATCGCGCGCGCAAAACATGGGGACGCTTTGATGTCACGCTAACCGGCAGTCATCCGCTGCTGCGCGTGGCCGGCGCCATGATGAATTTGCGGTCGCGGGTGACAGGTATTGCGACGGGCGATCAAGGCATCTTTGTGACGCGCTCGCTGTTCGAAGCAGCGGGGCGCTACCCGGAGATTGCGCTGATGGAAGATATTGCCTTCACCAAAAGGCTCAGGACGTTCGGCAAGCCGCTGGCGCTGCGTCACCGCATCACGGCTTCGGGCCGCCGCTGGGAAAAACACGGCGTGCTGCGCACGATTCTCTTGATGTGGTGGCTGCGTTTTCAGTACTGGCTGGGTGCCAATCCGGACAAACTCGCGGAACGTTATGTCGTCCACAAGCTGTGATGCGCTGACCATCGTTTTCGCCAAAGCGCCGCGCGCTGGCGAAGTGAAAACGCGCTTGATTCCCGCGCTGGGCGCTGAAGGCGCAGCGGCGCTGCACGGCCAGTTGCTGCATCGCACACTCGTCACCGCGACGAATGCAGGGCTGGGCCCCGTCGAACTGCATTGCGCACCCGATGACAGCGACGCTTTTCTTCGCGATTGCGGTCGCCGCTTCGGTGTGCCGCTTGCGTCACAAAAGGGAAGCGATCTCGGGGCGCGCCTGTGTCACGCGTTCGAACAAGGGCTCGCAGGCCACTCGCGCGTAATCATTGTCGGCACCGATTGCCCGGTACTCACTGAACAACATCTTCGCGACGCACAAGCGGTGCTGTCCGAAGGAAACGATGCGGTATTGATACCCGCCGAAGACGGCGGCTACGCGCTGATCGGCCTCACGCAATGCGACGCGCATCTGTTCGACGGCATCGCATGGGGCGGCAACACGGTTCTCGCCACGACACTCGGGCGTCTTAAAACGCTCGGCTGGCGCTGGCGCGAACTCGAAACGCTATGGGATATCGACCGGCCCGAGGATTACCGGCGCTGGTCGGAACTTGTCGTCAACCATGACGCGTCACCGCTGGCTTAGCAGAATCAGCGCTGCCGCCGCCTGCTGTCTGGCAGCAGGCGCGCTGTCGCAATCCGACACATTGGTCGTCGCTGCATTCTCCGCACAGCAACCGGGTGCAGCGCTGCCGGACGCATGGAAGCCAACCAGCGTATCCAGCGCAAAAAACACGACGCGCTATACACTGGTCGAAGATGGCGGCGTAACGGTAGTGCGTGCCGAATCCAGCGCTGCCGCATCGGGACTCAGCCGCAACATTAAAGTAAATTCTACTGAATTTCCCATCTTGAAATGGCGCTGGAAAATCTCCAACATTCTGAAAGCGAGCGATATTCGCTCAAGAAACGGCGACGACTATCCGGCGCGTGTCTATGTGATGTTCGACTATCCGCTGGAAAAATTGCCGTTCGCGGAGCGCACGAAAATCCGCATGGCGCGCGCGCTGCACGATCCGAATCTGCCGACGGCGACACTATGTTATGTGTGGGACAGTAAAGCACCCGTAGCCACTATCATCCCCAGCAGCTACACCGATCGGGTGCGCATGGTTGTCGTCGAAAGCGGCGCGTCCCGCGTTAACCAGTGGCTCGCGATTGAGCGTGATGTCGCGGCGGATTTCAAGGCGGCTTTTGGCGAGGATGCGCCGCCCATCACCGCAGTCGCGATCGCGACCGACACCGACAATACCGGCGAGTCGGTGGTTTCGCATTATGGGGATATTTCTTTTAATAAACATAAGGTTACGAAGTGACGGGATTTGCCGTTGCTTTTTATCGGCAGTTGGGGAAGAATAGCCCCCTCTTTTAGACATAAAAGTCTTGAAAATCAGTCCCTTAGGCTATACATATTGATCGTCTGCTAATCGACTTTATTCGACTTTATTATTGCCTATCACGCGCTCATTGCATGTCAGATCTCTCCAGCGTCGTTGCGCTTCGCAACGCAACCACCTCGCAGCTCCCCGTAAACTGGTATTTTGATCCACAGATTTACGAGCTGGAAAAGCGCCTGTTGTTTGATGCCGGGCCGAACTACGTCGGCCACGAGCTACTTACGCCCAACGTCGGCGACTATCACACGCTGTCGTGGGCCGGAGATGCGAAAGCGCTGGTGCGCCACAGCGACAAGAACAACGGCGTATCGCTGCTCGGCAATATCTGCCGCCATCGTCAGGCGATCATGCTGCAAGGCCGCGGTAATTCGAAATCGAAAAACATCGTGTGTCCGCTGCATCGCTGGACCTACGGGCTTGACGGCAAACTGCTCGGCGCACCGCATTTTCCGCAAAACCCCTGTCTTGATCTTGCGCAAACACCGCTGCAAACCTGGAACGGTTTGCTGTTTGCGGGACAACGCGACATCACACGTGATCTTGCATCACTCGGCGCAGAAAAGAATCTCGATTTCTCAGGCTTCATGTTCGACCGGATGGAAATCGAAGAATACGCCTGCAACTGGAAAACGTTTATCGAGGTTTATCTAGAGGACTATCACGTCGAGCCGTTTCACCCGGGCCTCGCCGGGTTTGTGGATGTGGCTGATCTGCAATGGCAATTCGGCGACTGGCACAGCGTGCAAACCTGCGGCGTCAAACACGGTCTCGCCAAACCCGGCAGCGATGTTTACCGGCGCTGGCATCATCAGGTGATTCGCCACAGTGAAGGCAAAACACCCGCGCACGGCGCGATCTGGCTGACCTACTTCCCGGCGCTGATGGTCGAGTGGTATCCACACGTGCTGGTGGTGAGCCACATCGTTCCGCGCGGACCGGAGGCCTGCACCAACGTCGTGGAATTTTATTACCCCGAAGACGTCGTGCTGTTCGAGCGCGAGTTCATCGAAGCGGAGCAAGCCGCTTACCGTGAAACCGCCGTTGAAGATCACGACATCATAGACCGCATTACTGCCGGTCGCCGCGCCTTGTATCAGCAAGGCACTACCGACGCGGGCCCGTATCAATCGCCGTTGGAAGACGGCATGCAGCACTTTCATGCGTTTCTGCGTCGCGAAATCGATCCGCATTGGACCGCGTTGCAGAAAAAATAATAATCAATAAAAACAAATAGTTATATACGTTACAGCAAGTAGCCTCACAGTCCGTTTTGCATCGAATATGCACGCGGCACTTTGCAATGGAATTTTTTTCGATTACCGTTGCACCCCGCGCTCCCTTTGCAATCAGGCCTCCCGATGAGTTTCACCACGCTGATTTCGGTTTCTGACCTCGCGTCGCATCTGAACGATGCCGATTGGATCGTGTGTGATTGCCGCCACGATCTCGCGAACTACGAGGCCGGCCGCACCGCCTACGCAGCATCGCATATTCCCGGCGCGCGTTTTCTGCATCTCGACGAAGATCTGTCCGGACCGAAGACCGGGATCAACGGCCGCCATCCGCTGCCACATCCGATTACGTTTACGTTGCGGCTTGCTGCGCTCGGCATCGACAACAGCAAACAGATTGTCGCTTACGATAACTCAGGCGGCGTGTATGCCTCGCGCCTGTGGTGGATGTTGCGCTGGGTCGGGCACCGCAAAGCCGCCGTGCTTGACGGCGGTATTGACGCGTGGCTCAAAGCCGCGCAGCCCGTGACCCCAGCGCTCCCGGCGATCAAGCCCACGACTTACAACCCGAATCCGAACGCGCAAGTGGCGGTCAGCGCAAACGAAGTGGCCGCGAACCTTGACCACAAGAAGCTGCGCATCGTCGATGCGCGCAGCCCCGACCGTTTCCGCGGTGACAACGAAATGCTGGACCCGGTGGCAGGCCATATACCCGGCGCGCTGAATCGCTTTTTCAAGAACAACCTGACGGACGATGGCCGCTTCAAACCGGCAGATGCCTTGAAAAACGAATTCTCGTCGACACTCAACGGTCATGCGCCGTCAAGTGTTGTGCATCAATGCGGCTCCGGCGTCACGGCATGTCACAACCTGCTGGCAATGGAAGTCGCGGAGCTTTCCGGCTCGCGGCTTTTCCCCGGTTCATGGAGCGAATGGGTAAGCGATCGCAAGCGCCCTGTGGTAACAGGCAATTAACCAGGCAGCCGCTCCACATGCGCGTCCTGCTCGCCGACGCCATCCTGATTGTTCATTTTCTGTTCGTACTTTTTATTGTCGGCGGCCTCGTGTTGACGTGGATCGGCGCCTGGCGCGGCTGCTGCAAACCAAGCCTGCTGACGTGCGCGCCGCGCGCATCAAACTCAACGTGCGCCCCGTGTTCAAGCGCGTCGATACCTGCGCGGCGGAATTCGCCACCCACACGGCGTATCTGTATTC
>JBEBHE010000135.1:0-11508 GCA_040081205.1 Burkholderiales bacterium
AGACGTAAAGGCTTCAGGCCCCAATTGCCCCGACAGTGCCAACCTTAACGTGTTCGCCCGCCCGCGCGTCAGATGCTGCTCTTCGCGTGTCACACGAAAAGACGGACACATGGTTCCCGCATCGAACTTGCGGCAGTGTCCATTGTTGTTGCACATTTCGACTGCTTTATCCAGGCCGCCCCACTCCTGCCAATCCAAAGCGGTCTTGATCGGTATGGTTTTATAGCCTGGCTTGAAGCGGAACAACGACCGGTCGTCCTGCTTCGACGGACGCACGATCTTGCCGGGATTAAGCTGGTTGTTCGGATCGAAAATATCCTTGATCTCGCCGAACGCCTGCGTGAGTTTCGGTCCGAAGAACGGCGCGATCCATTCGCTGCGCACCAGCCCGTCACCGTGCTCGCCCGAATACGAGCCCTTGTATTGTTTCACCATCTCGGCGGCTTCTTCGGCGATAGCGCGCATTTTTATGGCACCGTCTTCACGCATATTCAGTATCGGTCGCACATGCAGCGTGCCCACCGACGCATGCGCGTACCAGGTGCCGGTGGTGCCATGTTTCTCGAACACCTTCGTCAGACGGTCGGTATACTCCGCGAGATGCTCCAGCGGCACTGCGCAATCCTCGATGAACGACACCGGCTTACCGTCGCCCTTCATCGACATCATGATATTGAGACCCGCCTTGCGCACCTCCCACACGTCGCGCTGTAAATTGGCATCGGTGATTTCGATCACGCCGCCGGGAAATCCCAGGTCGCCCATCAGATCGACGAGTTGTTTTAATTTTCGATGCTGTTCGTCCTTGTCGTCGCCCGCAAACTCCACCAGCAGAATCGCATCCGGATCGCCCTGGATGAATTTCTCGACGATGGGCCGGAAAGCAGCATTGCTGCGTGCAAGACCGATCATGGTGCGGTCCACCAGTTCCACCGCCGTGGGTTTCAGCTTCACGATGTGCAGCGGCGCTTCCATCGACTTGAAGAAGGTCGGGAAATGGCACACGCCCAGCGTTTTGTGTTTAGGCAGCGGCGAAAGATTCAGATGCACACGCTTTGAGTACGCCAGCGTGCCTTCGCTGCCCACCAGCAGATGCGCCATGTTGAACGCCTGCCCGGAAACCATGTCGAGGTTGTAGCCGCCTACACGGCGCAGCAGCTTCGGATAACGCAACTCGATTTCTTCGGCATTCAGCACTGCAATATCGCGGATTTTTCGCACCAGATCGCGGTAGCCTTGCGAACCCTCGAGTTGCGACAAATCGGAAGGCACACCACCAAAGTGATATTCGTTGCCATCCGCCAGCACCGCATCCACGCCGCGCACGTTGTGCACCATGTTGCCGTAGAAAATCGAGCGCGAGCCGCAGGAGTTATTTCCCGTCATTCCACCTATGGTGGCTTGCGCGCTGGTGGAGACATCCACCGGATACCACAGGCCATGCGGCTTCAGAAAGGCATTCAGCTGATCGAGCACCACGCCCGGCTGCACCACAGCCGTGCGCGCGTCGGCATTGAAATCAACGACATTGCGTAGATACTTGCTGACGTCGATCACCAGCGCTTCGCCCACCGTCTGCCCGCACTGCGACGTACCACCGCCGCGCGGCAGCACAGCCACGCCGGCATCCAGCCCGATTTGCATCGCGGCAACCGCGTCTTCTTCGGTCTGCGGAATCACCACGCCGATCGGCTCGATCTGGTAAATCGACGCATCGGTCGAATAGCGCCCGCGCGTGGCCGCGTCGAACAGCACGTCGCCGTGGATTTCTTTTTTGAGGCGCGCAGCGAGCGCGGTGTCGCCGGGTTGGGTGGGCATAAGCGGTATCAATTCGTTTACTGCCCTTATAATACCGCACCCTTTCAGGAGCCCCGTCATGACCCACCAAGCTGGCCGCCACTTTCTGCAAATTCCCGGCCCCACCAATGTGCCCGACCGCGTGTTGCGCGCCATCGACCGTCCGACCATCGATCATCGCGGCCCGGAGTTCCAGCAGTTGGGTTACGACGTGCTGGCCGGCATGCAGCGCATTTTCAAAACCAAGGGCGCGGTGGTGATTTACCCGGCGTCGGGCACGGGCGCATGGGAAGCGGCGCTGGTCAACACGCTGTCTCCCGGCGACAAAGTTTTGATGTACGAGACCGGCCAGTTTGCGTCGTTATGGCAGAAACTGGCGCTGCGCATGAGCTTGCAACCGGAATTTATCGCGGGCGACTGGCGCCACGGCGCGGATGCGGCCGCTATCGAAGCGCGCCTTGTTGAAGACAAACAGCACACGATCAAAGCGGTGTGCGTGGTGCATAACGAAACCTCCACGGCAGTTACGTCCAAAATTGGCGAGGTGCGCAAGGCCATCGACCGCGCCAAGCATCCGGCGCTGCTGATGGTGGATACGATTTCCGGTTTGGGTTCCATCGATTACCGTCACGACGAATGGGGCGTGGATGTCACGGTTGCTGGGTCGCAAAAAGGACTGATGCTGCCGCCGGGATTGTCGTTTAATGCCGTGAGTGAAAAGGCGTTGGCCGTGTCGAAATCAGCAAAATTGCCGCGATCCTACTGGTCGTGGGACGAAATGCTCGGCCCCAACAAGACGGG
Organism: Burkholderiales bacterium; assembly: GCA_040081205.1. GTDB lineage: Bacteria > Pseudomonadota > Gammaproteobacteria > Burkholderiales > SG8-41 > UBA5216. Next base: position 2,599 of record JBEBHE010000135.1, read on the forward strand.
ATTTTTTCCGTACACGCCCGCGACCAATCTGCTCTACGGCCTGCGCGAAGCCGTCGCGATGCTGGAAGAAGAAGGGCTGGACAATGTGTTCAAGCGCCACGACCGTCACGCCGAAGCCACGCGCTGCGCGGTGCATGCGTGGGGCCTCGAAATTTTGTGCAAGAACGAAACCGAATATTCCAGCGCGCTCACTGCAGTGTTGATGCCCGCGGGTTTTAGCGAAGTCGCGTTCAGAAAGGTCGTGCTCGACAACTTCAATATGTCCCTCGGCAGCGGGCTGGGCAAAATCGCCGACAAGGTGTTCCGCATCGGCCACCTGGGCGACTTCAACGATCTCACGTTGATGGGCACGCTTGCGGGCGTGGAGATGGGGCTGGCACTAGCGAAAGTGCCGCATCAGCCGGGTGGTGTTGCAGCAGCGATGGAAAGCCTTAAAGAAAGTATTTTAAAAATAAATGCTTAATAAATACACACGCGGCCACGATACTACCGCATCGTCGCCTCAGCCGTAGTCCCCAACGGCACCGCGTCCTCGACGTGTTCGTTGAGGAAATTAAATTCGAGCTTGGTGCCGACCGGGTCATACAGGAACACCTGATAGCCCGCGTTCTTGATGTTCTGTTCCTCGAATGTGATGTCGAGCTTTTTCAGGCGCTTGCGAAAATCCACCGCGCCGGTCGCTTTCCAGGCGATGTGGTCGATGCTGCCGTTGTGCTTGTCCTTGACGATCGAGCCTTCCGGAAAGCGCGCGCCGACATGGATGATTGGGTCTGCGCCGTCGTAAAGCCAGATGCCGCCAAACTTGAAGTCGGGCCGATAGCCCGTTTTCAGTCCCAGCACGTCGCCGTAAAATTTTTCAATCGCAGGCAAGTCGCTTTGCGAGCAACGGATGTTCAGGTGTAAAAAACCTTCGAAGAATTTCATGAAAACTCCTTGTTCATTGGCAATGCCGGGATTGTGCTCCGCTGTTTCAATCAGGGCAAGATGGCGACGCTTGCGCTATTATGACCCGCTAAATCCAAAGGGGAAGCCATGAGCCTGCTCGACCGCATTGGCATCGATATCAGCCGCCGCCTGAAACTGGAAACCGCCATCGCATGGGCGGCGAAGAACGGCCTCAAGCACATCGACATCCAGCTCGACACTGGGGATAACGCCCTGCCCAAGTTCGATGCCAAGCGTTGCGCCGGTGTACGAAAATTGCTGGACAAGCACGATATCAAGCTTGGCCTGCACACTAATTCAGCGGTCAACGTTGCCGAGTATTCTCCGATCATGTCTGAGGCGGCGACCGAGTACCTGAAATGCTACGTGGATCTGGTGCCCATGCTCGGCGCAAGCTGGACGGAGATGCATGCGGGTTATCACTTCACCAAAGACAAAAAATTGCGCATGGAAGCCGGCAAAGAGCGGTTAAAGCGCGTGGTCACCTACGCCGAAAAGAAAAAGGCGCTGGTGCTGCTGGAAAACCTCAACAAGGAGCCGGACGACGCCGAGGTGCATTACCTTGCGCATACCATCGAGGAGTGGCAGTACTACTGGGATATTCAGTCACCGAATTTCAAGCTGTGCTTCACCGCCAATCACGCGCATCTGGTGCCCGACGGCATCAAGGGTTTCGTCAAGGCGCTGGATTTCAAACGGGTGCACGAAGTACGGCTTGCGGATTGTTTTCGCAATGGTTATGAAGTGCATCTGCCGCCGGGCAAGGGCGACATCAATTTCGGCAAGATGTTTAAACTGATTGAAGGCGCGGGATTTAAAGGCGGCTACACCAACGCCTTCGGCACACTGGATGACATGCTGGCGGCGCGCAAGACGTTTGTGAAGCATGCGCGTAAAGCGGGCGTGACGGTGTGACCATGCTGCGCACGCTTGCCCTCATCGCACTCAGCAGCGCTGCCGCGTTTTGTCAGGCGCAAAGCTGGCCCGCCAAACCCATTCGCTTCATCATCGCTCAACCACCCGGTGGGCAGAACGACGTTCAGGCACGCATCATCGGCCTGAAACTCACGGAAATGTGGGGTCAGCCGGTGGTGTTCGACAACCGCCCCGGCGCGGGCGGCGCGATTGGTTTTGAAATTGCCGCGCAGGCGCCCAACGACGGCTACACGCTGGCGATGGGTTCGATCAGCACGCTCGCCGTAATTCCGGCGATGCCGCGCAAGCCGCGTTACGATCCGCTCACCGATTTTGCGCCGGTGTCGCTGGTATCCACGTCGCCGTATGTGGTGACGCTGCATCCGTCGGTGCCCGCGCGCAATCTGAAAGAACTGGTGGCGCTGGCCAAGGCCAAGCCCGGCGCGCTCTCCTACGCATCCAGCGGCACGGCGACCGGCATTCATCTCACCACCGAGTTGTTCAAAATGATCGCCGGCATCGACATGGTTCATGTGCCGTATAAAGGCGGCGCGCCGGCGACCGTCGATCTTATCGGCGGACAGGTTGGCGTGATGTTCAACAACGTCATCACCGCCGTGCCGCATGTGAAAAGCGGCAAGTTGCGCGCGCTGGCGGTCACCACCGCCAAACGCTCAGCGGCGCTGCCCGAAATACCCACTACTGCCGAATCAGGTTATGCCGCTGTGGAATCAAGTTCATGGCAAGGCATCGTCACGCGCGCCGGTGCAGGCGCTGCCGTGGTCAGCCGCATGCACGCGGATTTGATGAAAGTGCTCGCGTTACCCGAGGTGCGCAATCCGATTTTGAACCAGGGCAACGATATCGTGGCAGGCACGCCGCAGGAATTCGCCGTATTTATCCGCGCTGAAATCGACAAATGGGCGAAGGTCATTAAAGCCGCTGGTGTGCGCAACGAGTAACCGTTGTTATCCGCAAAGCGCATGGGGCGTTGTATACGCCAAGCGCTGTAACGCCAAACTATCGAGGAGCCGAACATGGTTAGACCCCTGATTTCATCGTTACTGGTTTTAACGCTGACGGTCTCAAGCGCCGTCGCACAAACCAAAGCCAAGCCAGCCGCTAAAGGCAAAGAAACGCCGCCGCCAATGGAAGCCGCCAAACCCGGCGCGTATCCCGACAAGCCGATCCGCTTCATGGTGCCGTTTGCGCCCGGCGGCACCACGGATTTGATCGCACGCATGGTCGGACAGAAAATGTCCGAGTCGCTGGGGCAAGCGCTGGTAATCGATAACCGCGGCGGCGGCGGCGGCACCATCGCCACCGACATCGTGGCCAAGGCTGCCAGCGACGGCTACACGCTGATGATGAATCATCAGGGCATGACGTTCAACGCCACGCTCTACACCAAGCTGCCTTACGACACGCTCAACGATTTTGCGACAATCGCGATGGTCGGCGTCACCCCCAATGTGCTGGTGGTCAATCCGGGCGTGGCCGCAAAATCGGTAAAGGAGCTGGTGGCGCTGGCGAAAGCGAAACCCAAAAGCATCAACTACGGCTCCGGCGGCGTGGGCAGTTCTGCACATCTGGCCGTGGAGTTGTTCATGCGGCTCGCGGGCGTGACGTTACAGCACGTGCCTTATAAAGGCGCGGGCCCTGCGTTGACCGATACCATCGGCGGACAAATACAAATGATGATCGCTACCATGCCGGCGGCGGCAGGCCACATACGCGGCAACCGCTTGCGCGCGCTGGGCGTGTCGGGCGCAAAAAAATCGCCGGCGTTTCCGGAGTTGCCCACCATCGCCGAAGCCGGTGTGGCGGGATACGACTACACCACGTGGTACGGCATGCTCGGCCCGAAGGCGTTGCCGAAAGAGATGGTGCAATATCTCGCAGCCGTCACCAACAAAACGCTGTCACAAAAAGATTTGCGCGAGAAACTGTCGCAGCAAGGCATGGAAGTGGAGTTGATGGCACCGGAGAAATTCGCCGAGGTGTTGAGAAGCGATGTCGCGCGTTGGGGTAAGATCATCCGCGATGCCGGTATCAAAGCAGAGTAGTTGGCATGAACCCGGCCGTCCACTTAAAACACCGTGCCTGATGGGGAAAACACCAATGAAAACAAATATTTATATCGCATCTGCCTTGCTTGCGGCGTGTACGTGGTCAAACGCCGGTGCGCAGCAATATCCCACTAAATCCGTGCGTATCGTGGTCGGCTTCGCGCCCGGTGGCGGCACCGACATCGTTGCGCGCATCATCGGTGCCAAGCTGACCGAACTGTGGGGGCAAGGCTTCATCGTCGATAATCGTGCCGGCGCCACCGGCACCATCGGCGCGGACATCATGGCCAAGGCCGCACCTGATGGCTACACCATTATGATGGGTCATGTGAATTCGCACGGCATCGCACCCAATCTGTTCAAGAAACTCCCTTACGACGCGCAACGCGATTTCGCCATGGTGGCGCATGTCGGCTACGTGCCCAACGTGCTGGTGATACATCCGTCGATTCCCGCAAAAACCGTTGCCGAGCTCGTCGCCATCGCCAAAGCCAAACCCGGTGCGCTGAATTACGCGTCGTCTGGCGTGGGCAGCACACAGCATCTGGCAGGCGAACTGTTTCAATTGATCAGCGGCACGAAAATCGTGCATGTGCCGTATAAAGGCAGCGGACCTGCTGTGGTGGATCTGATCGCCGGGCATGTCAGCATGAACTTCGACACCATGCCGCCGGTGCTGCCGCACATCCGTTCCGGCAAAATGAAGGCGCTGGCGCTGACCACGCCGCAGCGTTCGCCGCAGTTGCCGCAAACGCCGACGATGGTCGAAGCCGGCATGAAAGGTTTCGAGATGACCAACTGGTACGGCGTGATGGCGCCGGCAAAAACGCCGCGCGACATCGTGACGCGACTGAATACCGAGATCAACAAAATCATGGCGATGCCCGATGCCAAAGCCAAGCTCGAGGAGGCCGGCGCGCAACTTAATCCGATGTCGCCGGAACAATTCGCTACTTTTCTCGGCAACGAAATCACCAAATACGCCAAGCTGGTCAAGGCTGCGGGCGTGACGCTCGATTGAGCACGGAACCCGTCATTGTCACGCGCGACGACAGTGGTGAAATTGCCACCGTTGCGCTGAATAATCCCGAACGTCTCAACGCGCTCGGCAAGCCCTCGTGGGAGCGCCTCGGCGTAACGATGCGCGCATTGTCGGCGGACAATACACTGCGCTGTGTGGTGCTGCGCGGCACGGGCGACAAGGCGTTCGCCGCCGGCGCCGACATTGCCGAATTCGCCAGCGAGCGCGCAGATTCAAAACAGGCCAAAATCTACGGCAGCCTGATTCACGACACCCTGCAAGCAGTGGCGTCGTGCAGGCACCCGACGATCGCCATGATCAAAGGCGCGTGCGTGGGCGGCGGTCTGGAAATTGCTGCCTGCTGCGATGTGCGCATCTGCGGCAAGTCCAGCAGTTTCGGCGTGCCGATCAACAAGCTCGGCCTGACAATGGGTTATGGCGAACTCGCCGGACTGCTGGCGCTGGCGGGCCGCGCGGTGGCGCTGGAAATTCTGCTCGAAGGCCGTGTGTTCGATGCCGCTGAAGCGCTGCAAAAGCGGCTGGTCAATCGCGTGGTTCCCGACGATCAGGTGGAGCCCGAAGCCTACGCCACCGCACAACGCATCGCCGAAGGCGCGCCGCTGGTTGCGCGTTGGCACAAACAATTCATTGAACGGCTGACGGTTCAGGCCCAGATTGACCCAAACGAATGGGATGAAGGTTTTGCGTGCTTTGACACCGTGGATTGCCGTGCGGGCGTCGATGCGTTTCTCGCCAAGAAACCACCGCAGTTCAAAGCAAAATGACATTCAAATGGCCGCGCCGTGTACTAGCAATCTTGCTGATGCCGGTAATGGCGTGGATTGCGCCGGCGGCAGCGGTTGTGGAGATCAACGACAACGTGGAACGCTACGTTATTTCTGGCGCCACCGCAGCGGCGCTGCGCCATGAAATGAACACCAAAGGCCCGCAGGGCGTGGGCCGCCGCTTCGACGGCTTTACCAAATGGCATGTCAGCTGGCGCTGGCGCTATCAATCCAGCGGCGCCGGTTGCGTCATTGAATCGGTGCGCACCACCGTCACGGTCAACACCACCCTGCCGCGCTGGCAGGACGAACATCGCGCGGATCACGCGACGCAGCAACGCTGGGCGCGTTACCTTTCCGCGCTCGAACACCACGAAGAAGGCCATCGCCGCAACGGCGTCGCGGCAGGCCATGACATCGACCAGATTGTTGCGACCATGCCGCCCGCCGCCAGTTGCGACGCGCTGGGCGCAAACGCCAATGCGCTCGGCAAAAGCATCATCCAGAAATATGTGCAGCGCGACGTCGATTACGACCGCGACACCCGTCACGGCGTCACGCAGGGCGCGCAATTCCCATGATGGCGCGCATTCTTGTTTTTGCCTGGCTGCTCATAGGCGGCGTTGCGTGTATCGCGCAAACCGTCCCCGCGGTGCAACCCGACTATGCCCGTGAAAAACGCTGGGCGGACGAAATCACGCCTGCGATTCTGGTCGGCGATCCGGTTTACCTCGCGCTCAAATCCGGACATCAATTTCTCGCTATCCACGCGCCCAACGCGAAGGCGCGCGCCGGAATCATTGTGGTACACGGCCTGGGCATGCATCCCGACTGGAGCCTGATCAATCCGTTACGCAGCCAACTTGCCGACCAGGGTTACGCGACGCTATCGGTGCAAATGCCGGTGCTGGCGGCAGGCACCAAGGGCGAAATTTATCCGCCGCTCTATCCCGAAGCCGTCGAGCGCTTGCACGCGGCGGTAACCTTTTTGCGCAGCAAAGGACATCGCAAAGTTGCCGTAGTTTCACACAGCATGGGGGGGCGCATGGTGAACGAATTCATCAACCACGGCGGCGCGGGCACCATCGATGCGTGGGTCTCCGTAGGCATTACCTATGGTTTATATACGCGGCCCGACACCTTCAAAACGCCTGTACTCGACATCTATGGCGACAAGGATTTCCATTTCCCGGAGGTACTGCGGCATGCCGCCACCCGCGCGCAGGCCATTCAGCGCGTGCGCGGATCGGCGCAGATTCAGATCGCCGGCGCAGATCATTTTTTTACCGGCATGGAATCGGAGCTGGTGCGGCAAGTGCGGCAGTTCCTCGATCAGCGCCTTCGTTGAACCAAAAAGCCGCCGCGCCGGAGACCAGACGAAGCAGCAATGGCTGCTATCATCCCGACGGGTAACGGGCAAGGAAAGGGAATCGCGGCATGGCGTCCAACATGGACATTTCGACGAGAATCACCAACGGCGCGAAATTCATCGTCACGCGGGCGCCCGCCCGCAACCGCGCCTGCCTGATTCAGTACAGCGGCGAAACACTCGGGCGCCGCTTCGTGCTGGACACCCCCGAAATCATCATTGGGCGCGTGCGGGCCGCCGGTATATTCATTCCGGATGACAGCGTGTCGCGCGAACATGCAAAAATTATTTCGATTGGCAGCGCCGTTGAAGTTGAAGACCTCGGCAGTTCCAACGGAACGTTCATCCAAGACCAGCGCGTGCAATCCCGCACCGCGTTGCGCGACGGCGACCTGCTGCGGCTGGGCTCCATCCAACTCAAGTTTTTTGCGCACGACAATATCGAAAGCGCGTTTCACGACAAAATCTACCGCATGGCAACTATCGATGCGGGCACGCAATTGTTTAACAAGAAATATCTGCTCGAAACCCTGGATTCGGAATTCCGTCTATGCAGGGCGTATGGCCGCCCGCTGTCGGTGATTTATTACGACCTTGATTTCTTTAAAAAAGTAAACGACGTGCATGGCCACAGTTGCGGCGATTTCGTCCTGCGCGAGTGCGCGCAAGTGGTGAAGTCGTGCATGCGCGCCACGGACATTCTCGCGCGGTTTGGCGGCGAGGAATTTGTAGCGGTGCTTCCCAATGCGGATGTCCTCACCGCAACTGAGCTGGCCGAGAGAATTCGCGGCTCTATCGAAGCGCACACGTTTGTGTTTGATGGGAAAACATTAAAGCAAACCATTTCGATCGGTGTCTCGGAGAACCAATCGGCGTTCAAAACCGCTACGGATTTGTTGAACGACGCCGACCGCAAGCTGTATCAATCCAAGCAGTCGGGGCGGAATCGGGTTACGGTGTAGCGGACTTCAGACGCATCACTGCTTTCGGGCACTTTTGATCCAGTCCGCGATGCGCGATGCGGCCTCCTGTTCCAGTCCCGGTAATCCGTGGTAATGCAAGCTTCCGCACTTGTCACCGCTGACCGGGCCGCCGTCTTTGAATGATATAAGTTCGGACTTAGACGCTTTTTTCAGTCTCGCCATCAATTGTTGAGCGTTGGTGAAGAGCGTGTACTCACACTCATCCTGCTCGTGATGCACAATCAGCGTTGGAACAGTGATCTCTTCGATGCTTAACTTGTCCAGATAGCCCGATCTGAGGTCCGGCTTGCCGTTTTCGGAGGAAATCAGGACGATGCCTGCAAAGCCTTCGTCGCTTAAGCTGATCGCGGCATTTGCCACTGATGTTGAGCCGGCACTGTGTCCTAGCAGCCACAGAGGGATATTCGCTTGCTTGCGCAGAAAAGCGATGGCGTGACGGATATCGGTCGCATGGGTAGCGGTATCTCTAAAGAAATGTCTGGCAGGCACATCGGATGAGGCATTGATGACCGCAGTCATAAAGCCTTGCTGTACGAAAAGTTCGGGTTTACGTACCGGGAATCCCCGGTAGCTCGTACTGCCATCCGGCTGAAACGAAACGCGGCCTGCACCTCCGGGAAACAGCAAAATCGTGGCAACGGGCTTTTCCGGCTTGATCACTAGAACTTGAACCGTAACACCGGGGCGAGTAGCGACTACATGAACGGATATTTGGTTCTCGGCACCAAGCGCTTGCGGCCAGAACGCACTACCAAAAAGCATGAGGCAAGACAAACACAGGAACCATCGTTTATTGATCATGCGCTTCACGGCGAGCCTCAAT
>JBEBHE010000136.1:0-11492 GCA_040081205.1 Burkholderiales bacterium
CTGCCGATGTTTCATTGCAACGGCTGGTGTTTTACCTGGGCAGTCACTGCTGCGGGCGGTACGCATTTGTGTCTGCGTAAAGTCGATCCGGCGCTGATCTGGCAACACCTGCGTAACGAAGGCGTCACGCAGTTCAACGCCGCGCCGACCATACTCATCATGCTGGCGTGGCACGCGGACGCGCAGCCGCTAGCGCACACCGTCAATGTTTCCACCGGCGGCGCTCCGCCCACGCCCGCATTGCTCGCGCGTATGGCCGAACTCAACATGAACATGACGCACCTTTATGGTCTGACGGAAACCTTCGGCCCTGCCGTCATCTGCGAATGGCGTAAAGATTGGGAACAATGGCCCGCCGCGCAACAAGCTCAAATCAAGGCGCGGCAAGGCGTGGGCAATGTGATTGCCGAATCACTGCGCGTGGTCGATGCACAAGGCATCGATGTACCTAAAGACGGCGCCACGCTAGGCGAAATCGCGCTACGCGGCAACAACGTGATGCTCGGCTACTACCGCGACGATGATGCTACGCGCAATGCTGCGCCCGACGGCTGGTTTCGCACCGGCGATCTTGCCGTGATGCACGCCGACGGTTACATCGAGATCAAAGATCGCACGAAAGACATTATTATTTCCGGCGGCGAAAACATCGCCTCGGTGGAAGTCGAACGCATGCTGTCGGCTCACCCCGCGGTTTTGGAAGTCGCCGTCGTCGCCGCGCCCGATGAAAAATGGGGCGAAGTGCCGGTTGCGTTTGTCACGCTCAAACCCGGCCTATCGCTTGATGCTTCGGCGTTAATCGCTTATGCGCGTGAACATCTGGCACACTTCAAAGCACCTAAGAAAATCGTGTTCGGCGATCTGCCCAAAAATGCCACGGGTAAAATTCAAAAATTCTCGCTTCGCGAAACAGCAAAAAATATCATTTAAAACAAATACTTACACAATGAACTTTCTCCTCACTCCAGAAATTGAAAGCTATCGCGCGCGCTACAAGGCATTCGTCGCTGAACACGTTCTCCCGCTCGAACGCAACCCGGCATCCTTCGACGATCACGAAAACATCCGCCTTGATCTGCTCGAGACGCTGCGCGCCAAGGCCCAAACCGCCGGCCTGTGGTGCCCGCAAATGCCGAAGGCTGTTGGTGGACAAGGTCTGCCCATCGTCGGCATGGCCGCGTGTTATGAAGAGATGAATTACTCGATTTTCGGCCCCGTGGTGTTCAACTGCGCCGCGCCCGACGACGGCAACATGATGGTGCTGAACAAAGTCGCCACGCCTGAACAAAAAGCACGCTGGATGATGCCGATCGTCGAAGGCAAAGTGCGCTCTTCCATTGTGATGACCGAGCCCGCGCCGGGTTCCGGCTCCGATCCGACGATGACGCTGACTACCGCGAATCGTCAGGGTAAAAATTGGGTTATTCGCGGCCGCAAGTGGTTTATCACCGGCGCAGGTGTGGCGTCGCATTTTCTGCTGCTCGCCAAAACGGCGGACGATCCGCGCAAAGGTCTCACCGCGTTCCTGTTCCACAAGGATCAGCCCGGATGGCGCATCGTGCGGCGTATCCCGATCATGGGACCAGAAGAACACGGCGGCCATTGCGAACTTGAATTCGACGGCCTTGAAATCCCCGATGAAAATCGTCTAATGAACGTGGGCGACGGACTCAAGTTCATCCAGATTCGGCTCGGTACTGCGCGACTCACGCACTGCATGCGCTGGCTCGGCCTCGCGCGCCGCGCGATGGACATCGCCGCCGACTACGTCGACAACCGCATGACGCACGGCGGCAAGCTCGCCGACAAGGAAAGCGTGCAGTGGCTATTGGGCGACGCCGCCATGCAAATCGAAATCGGCCGCATGCTGGTGATGCGCGCGGCGGCCAGGCTCGACGCCGGCGACTTCGCGCGCAAAGAAGTTTCAATGGCAAAAATTGTCGTCGCCGATGTGCTGCATCACGCCGTCGATACCGCGATACAGCTCAACGGCGCGCGCGGCTATTCAAAAGACACGCCGCTAGAATGGATGTATCGCTACGCGCGTCAGGCGCGGCTGGTGGATGGCGCGTCCGAGGTGCATAAAATGGTGCTGGCAAAGGCATTTATGAAAGAGCGACAGGACTTCTGGAACTGGAAATAGTGCAAGCGTTGTCATCAGGGATGCGCCCGCTCAAGAAACCGGCGTCATGTCAATGCGCTGAATAACGTTGCAGAATTCTTCCACCGCGTTCGCCTTGAAAATCATGTCGCGCACGCCAGCCTCGGCGGCCTGAGCGCGTAACGCGTCGGTGATATATCCCGAAGCAATAACGACCGGCAGGTTGGCGCGGATATTACGCACCGCGCGCGCAACATCCAACCCCGACATGCCGGGCATGTTGTAATCGGTCAGCACCAAGTCAAAACCCTCCGGGTCGGCGCTCAGCGCAGCCAGGGCTTTTTCCTGACTGATGTAGCCGCTCACGCGATATCCGCTGCGCGACAGCATGCGGCTAACCAGAAGTAACAGGGCATCATCGTCATCAACATACAGGATATGCAGGCTGTGACCTTTCACCGCCGCTGTTTCCCGTTCCTCAATCCGCTCCGGGGCGAGCGCGCTATCGACTGCAGGTAAATACACCGCGAAGGCAGCGCCCTTCCCCGGTGTGCTATGCACGCTAATCGCACCCCGGTGGGTCTGCACAATACCATGCACTACGGACAGCCCCAGTCCGGTGCCTTCGCCACGCGGCTTGGTGGTAAAGAAAGGTTCATAAATACGCGCTATGGTTGCCGCGTCCATGCCCGGACCGTTATCGATGACTTCGATGCGCGCATAACGGCCCGCTTGCAAATCGGGAAGGCCGCTGGCGGCAAACTCGTCCAGAGTGACACACTCAACCTGAATGCGAATGTGTCCCTGCAGGCGACGCACCGCCTGCGCTGCATTGGTAACCAGGTTTAGCATCACCTGCTGGATCTGAGTCGGATCCGCCAATACCAGCGGCACATCCGCTGCATATTGCACATCGACATTTACGTTCCTCAACAACGTCGTTCGTAACAATCCGATCGCGTCGCCCACAACCTCGAGTAAGGAAAGGGTAACAAATTCTGTTGTCTGATTTCGGCTGAACGACAGTATCTGTTGCACCAGATCGCGGGCACGGTACCCCGCCTTGCGAATTTCCTCTAGGCTTTCCAGTACACCGGGATTGTCGTGGGCATCCTGACGCGCGAGTTCAGCGTTGCCGAGGATAACGCCAACGATATTATTAAAATCATGCGCAATACCGCCCGCGAGTGTGCCGATCGCTTCCATTTTTTGCGATTCGCGCAATTGTCCTTCAAGCGCCTTACTTTCGGCTTCGGCGCGCTTGCGCTCGGAAATGTCCTGGATCACAACAACGGCTTGCTTCATGCGACCATCTGTGCCCTGCACGCCGCCAATGGAAAGATTAACCCATACAATACTGCCGTCTTTGCGGCGGTAGCGCTTCTCACGTATATAAGTCGTGAGATCACCTCGCGCTAAACGCTCATTGTGATCGACAGTCTCTGCCTTGTCCTCAATGGCCGTGATATCCAGGGTTGTAAGTTGCAACAGTTCCTCCCGCGTGTACCCCAGGATATCCATAAATTTCTGATTGACGCGCAGCAAACGAGGAGCATTCGGATCGATGGCACGGATCGCCACGCCGACACCAGCGCCCTCGAAGGCCGCCCGAAAAAGCGCCTCGCTCTCTTCTGCCGCAGCCCGAGCCTGCGTCAGCGCCGTAATATCCTGCAATATGAGAGATACGCCGATTATTTCTCCGGTCGGACTTCGCATTGGAGAGTAACTCACAATGACGTTAATCACACGCCCATCCCTGGTAAGACGATCGGCTTCGAAAGCGTTCCTCTCGCCGCGAAGCACGTGCTCGTTGTTTCGAGCCCGCATAGACATCCGGCCTATGGACCGAATGAGATCAGTGGACTTGCCAATCACTTCCTCGGCGGTGTAACCGAGCATCCGCTCCGCGCCGGCATTCCACGTCAGGATCGTGCCTTCAAACGTGCGACTGTCAATAGCCTCGTTTGAATCCTCGACGATGGCCGCCAGCCGCGCCTGTGTTTCTTCTGCTTGCTTGCGCGCAGTAATGTCGATCGCCGAGGGCACCAGAAACACGATCTTGCCGTCATCGTCGCGCAGGAAATTCAGAAAAAAATCGACGATCGCAAACCGGTTTTTTGCCAGGCGAATTTTCACTTCGAAATGGGACCTTTCGCCTTGCGCGGCCCGCTTGATGGCGTCTCGTATCTGCTGCTGGACGACCGGAGAATAGGTCCAGCAGCAAGTGTCCTCGAACAGCTTGCCCAGCATGTCCTCTGTTTTCAGTCGCGCGGCGGCCCATGCGGGGCGATTTGCCTCAATCAATATCCCATCGGGTGTCATCAATCCCAGAAATATCGACGGCCCCAGCCCGTCGATGAGCTTGCGCAGCCGATTCTCGCCTTCAGTCGCCGCGTGTCGCAGGCGGTAGTGCTCGGTCACATCACTAAAGACCAGCACCACACCCGTAATCCGGCCTGTCGCGTCACGAATGGGAGCAGCGTTTTCGGAAATCTGGTATTCCTTGCCATCCCGGGAAAGCAGCGTAATGTGGTTGGCCAGGCCAACGACGCCTCTTTGGACTAATACGCGCTGCACGGGACTGTCTAGCGGTTCACGCGTTTGTGCATTGACGATGTGGAATACGTCGTTCAGCAATTGGCCGACGGCATCCACCGTTCCCCAGCCTGTTAGTTGCCCGGCGGCGGGATTCATGCGGGTGATCCGTCCCTGGATGTCGGTGGCGATGACGGCATCCCCGATGGACTGCAAGGTAGCAGAAAGGCTTTCCTCGCTCTCGCGTAGCGCCACAACACCGCGCCTCTGCCGCAATAACAGCATTATCAGTACTGCGCAAAAAGCAACAATGAATGCGCTGGCAATTGCTGCATTTACGTAACTGCGCATCGCCCGCCGCTGTAGCGGGGCAAGCACCTCCGCCTCGAGAGTAGCCACCAGAACGATCAAGGGATAGTCCTTCAAGCGACGATAACTGAAGAACTTCAATTTACGATCAACGGCGCTTTCGTCTAAATAACTTCCAACGCGATTCTTCCGCTGCTCCACCATGAGACGAGAGTGGCTCACATTTTGACCATAAGAACGCTCTTCCCCCGTACGCCGCGCCAGAATGATGCCGTCATCCCGTATCAATGCCAGCGTGTCGGAAGCCCCGAGGTCGGCGGTCTGAAACATCCCGGTTAAAAATTGGGGATTGATCGCGATGTTTACCACGCCGCCGAACGAACCATCGGGCTTGTTGAAGCGGCGCGTCAAGGGAATCCCACTGCGCCCGGTCGCACGGCCGAGCAAGATGGGGACACCGATCCTCAAAGCATTCAGATCATTTCCCTGATGGTACTGAAAATATTCCTGGTCGGCCAGATTCAACGGCATGATATCCCGGCCCGCTGCGATAACGTCACCGCGCTCATTTGTCACATTAAAAAAAGTAAATACCTGCTGATCGATTATGCCGGTAGCGACAAGCCTTTTCAGATCCGTCTTTGGGCCGGCGTTCTCATATTGTTCTTTGACCAAGAGCAGGATTTGGTCGGCCTCTCGTAGCAGCCTGACGACTTGCTGCTCGTGTGCCAAAGCGAGATTTCCATTCTTCCGAAATTCGCCTGCGGACGCTTCAGCGTATTCATGACGAACTTGTGATAGCGTGACGCCCCACAGTGCAACGATCAAAAGCAGTCCAAACAACACCATGAGCAATGAAGTTGTGGGAACCGTCAATCGAAACTTATCAAACATCAAGACGACCTATAACGTGATAGCGCAGGAAAAATCAGGATATTGTGGTTATCGAGATTTGCAGCAGATGTTCCTTCGCTATGCGCAAGCGTGAAAAATTCCAAAAGCTAGGCAACGACCGCCTCTGTCTCTCTAGTCTCGCGGGCTGGCGGTACCCCCTGCAAACGAGGCCTAGTATAATACGACTATAAGCCCCGGTAGCTCAGTGGATAGAGCAGCCCCCTCCTAAGGGGCAGGTCGGACGTTCGATTCGTCTTCGGGGCGCCATGTTATGAATGACGCAAGCCCATTCAAAAACGGATTGCGAAATTACAGCGGAGCTAACATGCGTTTGACCACGCTTTGTGCGAGCGTACTGTTCGGGCTTGGTGTCAATTGCTGCGCTGCGCAGGCGCAAAATTATCCCTTACGCCCTGTGCGCATGATTGTCGCTAATGGCCCCGGCTCTGCGCCCGATGTCATTGCCCGCCTGCTCGGCGCCAAGCTCGCGGAGTCATGGGGGCAGCCGGTTATCGTGGACAACCGCCCAGGCGCTACCGGGCTGATCGCGGTGGAACTGCTCGCCAAATCGGCGCCTGACGGACACACCATGTTTCTCAGCACGATGACGCAGTTGATTTCGATGCTGATGTATCAGCGCTATATGCTGGGGTCGGAAGTAGCACCGGTTACGCTGGTCGGCACCACGCCGTTTGCGATCGTCGTCAGTTCCACGCTGCCGGTAAAATCCATTGCCGACTGGATCGCCTATGCGAAAGCACGACCGGGCCAGCTGCTTTATGGCTCCGGCGGCACCTGGGGTTCATCACATCTGTGCATGGAAGCCTTTAACGCGATGACCGGTCTCAAGCTCACGCATGTACCTTACGCGAATACCGTGTCCACGCTCGCGGATCTGATCGGTGGCAGCATCCATACGTATTGCCCGGCGGTTCCTTCCTTGCCGGCTTTCGCGGCCAGCGGCAAAGCACGTACACTCGGCATCACATATCAAAAGCCGACAAAACTGCTGCCGGGCGTCCCGCCAATTTCGGATACGGTGCCGGGATTTGAATTACTGGGTTGGTACGGCATGAACGTGGCACTGAAAAC
This sequence comes from Burkholderiales bacterium, assembly GCA_040081205.1. Classification (GTDB taxonomy): domain Bacteria; phylum Pseudomonadota; class Gammaproteobacteria; order Burkholderiales; family SG8-41; genus UBA5216. The sequence continues at coordinate 6,932 of JBEBHE010000136.1, forward strand.
GCCACCAGACGTTATTCATAAAATTAACGTAGAGCTGGTCAAGGCGCTCAAGAATCTGGAATTGCAGGAGCGCATGTTTACCGTCGGCGCTGAAGCAGTGGGCTCGACACCGGCCGAGTTCGCCGCCTTTCTCAAGAAAGACACGGATCACTGGACCAAGGTGCTGCGCGACAGCGGCGCGCGTCTGGGAAAATAGCGATCGCGGATTGATAACACCTCAATCCGTCTTCAGCTCAAGCTGCACCGCCGGTACCGCGTCCGATTCGTAAACGTGTTTTCGCCACCCTTTCGGATAACTACCGGTTGCCGTGAATTCAATCTATTGCGAAGGCATAGCGCTGTACCGCAAAACTGCCAAACCGGGCGCTGTTTCACATTTACGAAATCACGCCAGTCAGCATCCCGCATCACACACGAAGACTTTACCTTGATGAATTGTTGACAATTCATCAAAAAAAAGACTAAATGCGAGGCAATTCGCGTTCTGTTAGGGCATGCAGTGGCCATGATGAAATTCTCTGCTATCCGTGTATGGCACAAGCTCCTGATCCTGGGCGTGATTGCCTTGGTGTTGTGCGCAGTACCGACCTACCTTTATGTGCGTGGCGCCAACAAGGAAATCCGCGATGCATTGACGGAAATCAAAGGACTGGCGCCTGCAGCAGAAATCGTGCGTGTGATGCAACCGTTACAAAGCCATCGCGGACTGGCTTCCGCTGTGCTGAGTGGCGATCCGGCGTTAGCCGATCAGCGCGTAACGAAGGAAAAAGACGTTACCGCTGCTTTCATCAAAGTACGGGCGGCGATACCACCGTCTGCAGCGCCTGTTGTCAAACTGCTTGACCATATCGAAGCCGAATGGAAATCGCTCGCCGGCGCGCTTAAAGATAAAAGCTACCCGGTTGAAGAAAGCGCCAACCGGCACACCAAATTGGTTGCCCTGCTCCAGACGTTGCTCGAAACTACTATCGACTATTTTGGCCTATCGCTGGATCCCGAGGCCAACTCCTATCACCTGATCATCGCAGCGTTTGATGATCTGCCAAAACTGATCGAATCGATGGGGCGCCTGCGTGCTACCGGCACGTCAATCCTCGGCATCAAACAAGCCACCACCGAAGAGCGCGTCACCATTGGTTCCATGCTTGAGCGCACGCGCGACGACCTGACGCACACTCGCGCACAGATAAAAAAAGCCATTGAAGCCAACGGTAGCTCAATGGACAAGCTCGAGGGCGCGTCGACGTTCGCGTTAAACAACACGCAAAAACTCATATCCGTTACCGACCTCGAATTCATGCGTATCGAAGTACTGCGCTACGGGGCAGCCGACTATCTGAAGCTGGCCAGCACGGCGATTGACGCACAGTTCAATTTGATCGATACCGCCCGCGCCGAAATCGAAAAAATACTGACCGAGCGCGTCGCAAAGCAGCGTTGGATCATGGCGGGGCTGCTGGGATTGATAGCCGCGCTGCTCATCATTGGCACCACGACGATGTACTGGATGGCGCGCTCCATCATTCGTCCGCTCGATGCCGCGGTGAAAGACGCGGAAACCATCGCTGCCGGCCGGCTTGATTCACGCCTGCAATACGCCGGCGCCGATGAGGTCGGGCAATTGCATCGCGCCATGCACCGCATGCAGTCGAATCTCGCCAAGATCGTTGCCGGCATACGGGAAACCAGCGATTCGGTGGCCACGGCATCGCGCGAAATTGCATCCAGCACGCGCGACATGAGCGCCCGCACCGAGGAACAGGCGTCCAGCCTGGAGCAAACCGCTGCCAGCATGGAGGAGATGAATTCCACTGTGCAGCAAAATGACGAAAACAGTCAGCGCGCGAATGATCTCGCTGCCGGTGCAGCCGATGCCGCCGAACGCGGCGGGCTGGTAGTGAGCAAAGTGGCGCGCACCATGCAGGAAATCGATGTGTCTTCCAAGAAAATCGCCGAGATCATCGGCGTAATCGACAGCATAGCGTTTCAGACCAATATTCTCGCGTTGAATGCCGCGGTGGAAGCCGCGCGCGCGGGCGAGCAAGGCCGCGGTTTCGCGGTGGTGGCCACCGAAGTGCGGGCGCTGGCGCAACGTTCCGCACAAGCCTCGAAGGAAATCCGCACGCTGATCGGCGAATCGGTCAAAAAGGTGCAGGTTGGCACGCGCGAGGCGATGGATTCCGGCAAGGCCATGGATGAAATTCTGTCGGCGGCGAAAAAGGTCGAAGAGACGATGGGGCAAATTCGAGTCTCCAGCCAGGATCAGCGCCAGGGCATTTCACAGGTCAGCCGCGCGGTTGAGCAGATGAATCAGGGCACGCAGCAAAGCGCAGCCATGGTCGAGCAGATATCCGCAACCGCTGATTTGTTGAGCGAGCAAGCAGAGCAATTACTGGCGGCCGTTTCGATATTCAAGATTGCAGGCGATGACGTTTTGAGAAGCACAACCGATGCGCGGCGCAGCAGTGGCATCGTCAATCTGCGCGCAGAAGCATCCCCTGAGACCGCCCCCGCCACGGCGCCACACGCGCTTTCGCCTTCATCGCGCACGCTGCTCGGTGACTACCGGGGCCGCTAGACCCGACCCAAAAACCGCACCGCACGCCAGCCATCGGCGTGCGCGCTTCGCGTTTCAAGTCATCGCGATTTTAGCGTTGGCCTGCATCAAGCGTTCAACCAACACGCGCAGAAACGCATGCTCAAAACGGATGCGGCATGAATCGGTAGCTTTTTTGTAAGCCGACACCGGAATTTTAATCATGCGCACGTCCTGCACCGCATGCACATCCGCAGTGCGCAGTTTGTCCGGGCTGCCAAGACAGGCCATTTCACCGAGGCATTCACCGGGCTTCAGCACCGAGATTAACCGGCGTTTGCGCGAAACACGCGCATCACCCGAAACCAGCACGCAGAAGAAATCTCCCGGATCGCCCTCTTTCAGAATCACCTGATCCTTGGCAATGGCCACCCATTCCGAAAAACGCAGCACTTCCCACAGATCGGCGTCAGAGAACGCTTCAAAAAACGACAACTTGCGCAGACTGTTGAAACGCTCCGTCTCGAACACGCCCTGCGTCGGCAACGCAGTTGTGCCGCCCATCATGTTGGCCAGTTCATCGATCAACTGCGCCCACGTGAGATAGCGCTTGTCGGTATCGCGCTGGAGTGCGCGTATCACGATCATATCCAGCTCCAGCGGCACTTCGCTGCGAAACTCCGAAGGTAGCGGCGGATTGCTGTTCAGCACCTGATAGGCCAGCCCTGCGATGTTATCGGCCTTGAACGGCGCGCGGCCGGTCAGCAACTGGAACATCACGATGCCCAGCGCGTAGATATCGGTTTGATGATTCAACGGCTTGTTCATGTGCTGTTCGGGCGACATGTATGCCGGCGTGCCGATGCCGTCGATCATGGTGGCTTCGGCTTTGGCAATCGCCGCCGAGCCGAAATCCGCGATTTTGACGTCGTTGTTTTCCTTCAGCATGATGTTCGCAGGCTTAATGTCGCGATGAATCACGCCTTGCTGCGAGGCGTAATCAAGCGCCCGCGCGCATTTGTAAATTACTTCGATCACGTCGCCGATACCCAGTAGATTATCCGGCTTGGCAAAGCGCTGCAACGTGCCGCCTTCGACGTATTCCATAACAATGTAAGCATGCTCGTCATCAGCGGCTGCATCGTAAATCTGCACAATGTGCGGATGATCCAGCATGCCTGCCAGCGACGCTTCGGTGGTGAACAGCCGTTGCATCAACTTGCCGCTGCCGAGGTCTTTCAGCGCGCTTTGTGAGACAACCTTGACCGCTACATCGCGGTTTGCAAACGAATCGCGGCACAGATACACCGTGCTGGTGGCGCCCTCTCCCAGCGTACTGACAACGTCGTACTTGCCTACTTTGGTAAGGCCTTTGCTCGATTGAACCGAATTTTCCTGCGACATGATTTCTTTTCTAACCAGAATTCAGACTGCGGGGACGCAGCCGGGTGCCCGCCAATGACACGGCGCATTTAACCGCATCCGGCGCGCCAGCGTCAACCTCTCAAACTCGCAAGGCAAACTGCCGCTCACTCGCGCCTTAGTGATGTCTCGTTTGTGCTCATTTACGTATCACGACTTCCGGCAACCAGGTCACTATCCCCGGAAATACCGTAATCAGCGCAATCGCCAGCACCATCATGAAAAAGAACGGAATCGAGGCGCGCGCGACATACGTGCTGTCCCTGCCGCTCATGGTTTGCAGCACAAACAGGTTGAAGCCCAGCGGCGGCGTGACCTCGGCAATCTCCACCAGCAGCACAATGAATATTCCGAACCACACCAGATCAAAGCCCGCCTTCTCCACCATCGGCAGCACGATCGAGGTGGTCAGCACAATCATCGACACGCCATCGAGCGCGGTGCCGAGCATAATATAAATCGCCGCCAGCACGGCGATGAGCATGTACGGATTCGGATTCATCGCCGCGACCCATTCCGCGAGCGCCCTGGGAATGCCGGTAAACGCCATGCACGATGACAAAAACGCCGCGCCGCCAAGGATGAACAGAATCATGCACGACA
>JBEBHE010000137.1:0-11483 GCA_040081205.1 Burkholderiales bacterium
AACGTGGTCTTGCCATGATCAACGTGCCCAATCGTACCAACGTTCACATGCGGCTTCGTGCGCTCAAATTTACCTTTGGCCATAGTCAGTCCTTGCTATCTGTTCTAATCGATTGTTTTTAAAATAACTTTACTAAGATTTTTTGCTGAAAACAGAATGGAAAAAGTTACTAAATCGTTCAGATTCAAACACTTAAAACATCCAATTACCTTTTAAATGCTGGTGCCCATGGCGCGGATTGAACGCACGACCTCTCCCTTACCAAGGGAGTGCTCTGCCACTGAGCTACATGGGCAATGAATTTCGCAATAAAAAACTCAATACAAACAAATACTTAAAAATAAATCCCATCAACCCACATCGCCAGCGGCTCTTCACACCCCTACAGTGGAGCGGGTGAAGGGAATCGAACCCTCGTCGTAAGCTTGGAAGGCTTCTGCTCTACCATTGAGCTACACCCGCATGATTCAGCGTCCTGTACCCTGTAACAACATACAGACAACAAACCAAGCAACACGACCTAAAACCGGCAACGCACTGTCACGTCACACTTCTCTCTATTACCTAGTGCCTAGTTACAACAAACAAGCTAACGTATTGATTTTTAATCAATACAATGATTTCGATGTGCGTTCTCTTTACACCATGATCCTTGGTGGAGGAGGTTGGATTCGAACCAACGTAGGCGCAAGGCCAACAGATTTACAGTCTGCCCCCTTTAACCACTCGGGCACCCCTCCCAGCGAAACCGCTAATTGTCGTTTTTTTTTGATCCCCTGTCAATGAACTTCACTTATTACTTGAAGGCGCAAGGGCGTATGAAACCAAAGGAATTTTCGAGCAGCGCCCGGCACCGCTGATACTGCGTTGCGAAATCCAGGGAATTACCATTTGTGACATGCCACTCGCGCCGCAGCATCCTCAAAATTCATAGCCGTAAGCGTCGTGAAAGCGACTCGAAACAAAATGCGCGACAGTCGCGTTTTGTGGTGGCATAATTCCGACGCGGAAAACGCTACAGGCACGGGGCTTCAAAAAACAAAACGTGGCCACGCGATTTCCGGATTCAAGTAGTTCAAACTGAAATCCCCGAGGAGGGGCAAGCAGTCCAGCGCCGCATTCCGTGGCCGTCATTCCTAATATTTACACGTTGGAGAGTTGAATGATTAAGAGCAAGAAAGACTTGTACGCGGGGATCATGTTCATCGTCATAGGCGGTTTTTTTGCATTATGGGCGCTGAACTATCCGATGGGCACGGCAGTACGCATGGGGCCAGCGTATTTCCCCACCATTCTTGGATGGCTTACGGCCGCGCTGGGCGTCATTATCATGGTTCGCGGCTTTACCACGCCTGACGTTGACCCCAATCCCACGCAGTGGAAACCGATGCTGTGGATTCATGGCGCTGCCGTCATATTTGGCTTGCTGGTCGATCCGCTCAAGATAGGTTTTGTCGGTGCCGTGGTGGTCTCCGTCATTGCCTGCGCTTACGGAGGCTACGAGTTCAAATGGAAAGAAGCCATTATCGAGTCTGTCGTTCTGATCGTGGTCTGCTGGGGAGCATTCGTTTATGGGCTGGGCCTGCCATTCCGGCTATTCCCCTGGTCTTGATCCATCGTAAACCATTGAATGACTAAATCGAATTCGCATTCGTTCGGAGAAAAGAACTCATGAAAAAAACCATTCTGGGATTTACGGCGGTATTGGCGTTAATCGCCACATCGTTCGCCTTTGCCCAAGCCACCGGCAAACCCGCTGACTTCGTTGACCCAGGTCTGTTCAAGAACCTGATTCTGGGCTTCTCGGTCGCGTTGAGCTGGACCAACCTCTGGTACTGCTTCATCGGTTGCTTTTTGGGCACCCTGATCGGCGTGTTGCCGGGCATCGGCCCGGTGGCCACCATCGCCATGTTGCTGCCGATCACGTTTAATCTGCCGCCGATTCCGGCGCTGATTATGCTGGCCGGTATTTACTACGGCGCAAGCTACGGCGGCTCCACCACCGCGATTCTGGTTAACCTCCCCGGTGAGTCCTCCTCGGTGGTGACCTGTATCGATGGCTACAAAATGGGTCAGCAGGGCCGGGCAGGACCAGCACTGGCAATCGCGGCGCTCGGGTCGTTCTTCGCCGGCACCGTGGGCACCATCCTGATCGCTTTGTTCGGCCCGCCGCTGGCGGAATTGGCATTTGAGTTCGGCGCCGCAGAATACTTCTCGATGATGGTACTGGGCTTGGTGGCCGCAGTAGTGCTGGCTTCCGGTTCGCTGATCAAGGCGATTGCGATGATTCTTGTCGGCCTGCTGCTGGGCCTGGTAGGAACCGACGTGAACTCAGGTATCGCACGCTATAGCTTTGGCATCTCGGAATTGTCCGACGGTATCGGCTTCGTGTCGGTCGCCATGGGCATGTTCGGTTTCGCCGAGATTGTCGCCAACCTCGAGGCGAAAGAAGCTGATCGTTCGGGTGCCACGATTTCCGAAGTAAAGAGCCTGATGCCGACCGCTGAAGACATCAAAATGTCCATCGGCCCAATTATCCGTGGCACCGCCATCGGCACCATCTTCGGCATTCTGCCGGGTTCGCATACTGTTATCGCGGCGTTCTCGTCCTACACGCTGGAAAAGAAACTGGCCAAAGACCCGTCGCGTTTCGGCAAGGGTGCCATTGAAGGTGTGGCTGGTCCGGAATCGGCAAACAACGCTGCTGCGCAAACCTGCTTTATTCCGCTGCTGACGCTGGGCATCCCGACCGGTGCCGTGATGGCGCTGATGGTAGGTGCGATGACGATTCAGGGTATTGCTCCCGGCCCGCAGGTGATGACGCAAAAGCCGGACCTGTTCTGGGGCATGATCGCCTCGATGTGGATCGGCAACGGCATGCTGGTGCTGCTCAACCTGCCGCTGATCCAGATATGGGTAATGTTCCTGAAAATCCCCTATCGCATCCTGTTCCCTGGCATCTGTCTGTTCTGCTCGATTGGCGCTTACTCGCTGAACAACAGCGCAATGGAAGTGTATCTGGCAGCCGTGTTCGGCATCTTCGGCTACTTTGCAGCGAAGTGGGGCTGCGAACCGGCACCACTGCTGTTGGGCTTCGTGTTGGGACCGCTGATGGAAGAGAATCTGCGCCGAGCGATGTTGATCTCGCGCGGTGATCCATCGGTGTTCTTCACGCGCCCGATTTCGTGCGGCATGTTAATAGTTGCCGGAGCGCTGTTATTGATGATCGTTTCGCCTCAGCTTAAGAAAAAGCGCGAAGAAGTGCTTACCGAGGGCGACGGTCTCTAAGTCGCAGGAAGTTTTACGATTCAAAAAAACGCCGCGAATCGCGGCGTTTTTTTTATCTTCCGAAACCCGGCAAGCAGGAAGTTTACTGCCCGCCCGTACCGCTAATGCTGGTGCCGCCACATACAAAAATAGTCTGCCCGGTAATGTAGCCGTTCTCGATAGCTAACAAAAATGCCACCATACGCGCTATGTCGTCCGGTGTGCCCACGCGCTTGACCGGAATACTATCAATCACTTGCTGACGTTTCTCGCTGCCATGCGGATGCCCATTGTCGAACAACTCGGAACCCACTGGCCCCGGTGCAATCACGTTCATGGTAATGCCATCGCCCGCCACCTCCAGACACACTGAGCGCGTCATGCCTACCAGCGCCGCTTTCGCCGCCGAGTACACCACACGCTGCGTCTTACCCATCATTGCGCGCGATGCCATACTGACGATACGCCCGAACTTGGCTTCACGCATGCCCGGCACAAACGCCTTGGTCAATATCATCGCGGCACGCACCGTCAACGCCATCACATAATCCATATCCTCGGGCGTCGCAGTTTCCAGCGGCCCGGGACGGTTTGCGCCCGCGTTGTTGACCAGATAGCGTACGCCGTATTGCTGCGCAATCTCAGCGGCAATTTCCACCGTCTGTTGCGCATCAGAAAGATCCGCGCCCATATAAATCAGCCGCGCATGCGAAATCCGCGGCGGCTTGCGCTGCAACGCAATCACCGTGTGGCCGCTATCCAACAAACGTTGCGCGATCGCTTCTCCGATACCGGCACTGGCGCCGGTGACTACGGCTACTTCTTCCATGCGTTACTCCCTGATTGCTGGCAAACGTTTGAGATTATAAACTGCGCACCGGAACTCGCACGCTCACAATGATGGCACTGCGGGCTTGCGTATCGGAATCACAATCTGCGTCTGCGTGACAATCGCCACGCGGCTGCCATCGCCGGAATTGGTTATGGTCGTTTGCCACACCATCGTCGTCTTACCTAAATGCAGCGGAATTGAAACCGCTTTCAATAGTGGCCCGACGCCCGCACCCAAAAAATTGGTCTTCGATTCGAGCGTAGTCGTGACATAACCTTCCGGCAAATTCATCACCGTGCCCGCGGCGCCAATGCAATCGGCAAACGCCATCAACGCACCGCCGTTCGCACGCGCGTTACGGTTAAGCACAATCGGCTTTACCGGCAATTCAGCGAGAATTTTTTTCTTGCTGGCAAAGGTAATTTTCACGCCCATCGCACGCGGCAATCCGCCGCCGAAACCTTTAAGGTTTTCCGGCACGGCACCCAATGCAGTTTTGATTTTTGGGGCTTTTGTTTTAGCTGTTTTAGACATGGAGAATTTATCTAATAAAACAAATAGTTACCGTTAAATACTTATAACGCCGCATCGACAGAAATGCCGGCATCCTTGATGACCTTGCGCCACCGCGTGCTTTCGCTTTTGATTTTGTCGTGCATGGATTGCGGTGTGCTGCTTTCGGGTTCAACGCCCTGCACCAGCAACCGCTTTTCAAATTCCGCAGATGCCAGCGCCTTGTTCAACTCGGCATTGATCTTGCTGACAATCGCACGCGGCGTGCCTGCAGGCGCTAACAAACCGTACCACGATGTGTTATTGAAACCGGGCACGGTGTCCGACACCGGCGGCAAGTCGGGCGCCGCGCGCGTGCGCGTCGGATGCCCAACGGCAACAATTCTCACGCGACCACCTTTCACATGCGGCAATGTTTGCGGTAATCCCGCGAACATCATGTGCAACTGCCCCGCCAGCAAGTCCGTTAACGCCGGCCCGCCGCCTTTGTACGGCACGTGAACAATGTTGATGCCGGCCAGCGCTTTTAGCAATTCGCCGCCCAGATGATTCGGCGTGCCGGTGCCCGGCGAACCGAAATTCAGTTTCCCCGGCTGCGATTTGGCAACATCGATAAACTCCTTTACGGTTTTCGCCGGCACCGACGTATGCAGCGTCATCCCGAATGGCGCATTTACCGCCTGTCCGATGGACACAAAATCCTTCACCGGGTCATAACTGACTTTCACGCCCAGCGACGGCGCGACCACCAGACCTGCTGAAGTGCCCAGCAGCAGCGTGTAACCATCGGACGCGGCTTTTGCCGCGAGGCCGTGGCCCAATGTCGAACCCGCGCCGCCGCGATTATCAATCACGACTTGCTGGCCCCACGCTTCGATCAGTTTGGCCGCCACTTCGCGCGCAGTGAAATCAACAGAACCGCCGGGTGGATACGGTACGATCAACCGAATCGGGCGATTCGGATAACCCACCGCTGCATCAGACTGCGCAGCAATAACCACATTCGCGAAAATCAACAACATCACAAGAATAGAAACAGGCTTGAAGGCCAACATAGTCACTCCATCACTCCAACTTTATTTTTGCCGCCTTGATCATATGCGAAAGGCGTTCAACTTCGGCATGCACAACGCGCGTAATCGCTTATCGTTGGCTACATTTCGATGTGATCGGAATCGCCATGACTCGGATAATCCATCGCTACCACGCGTAGCGCCGGGCACAGCACTGCCATCAATTCCAAATACAACGCGGACGACTGCTGGTCGATGAGCCGCAAGAAAATCGCCTCGCTGCCAACCTTTTCTGTGGCGCGATAGCGCATATAGCCCAGGCGGATTTACCAACCCGCGTTCGATGTTCATGCGTTTCTAATCGGAACGAATGCCGTTTTCCTTCACCACTTTTGACCAGCGCGCCATTTCCGCTACCACGAATTTCGTCATCGCCTCCGGCGTACTGGTAACCAGATCCATGCCGAATTGCTCCGTCAATTGCTTGCGCAATTCTGGAATCTCGTAGGCTTTAGTAAGCTCCGCGTGCATTTTGTTCAAAACCGGCTGGGGTATGCCTGCGGGCGTCACGATACCCCACCATGCCAGCGCCGATAATCCTGGCAGACCGCTCTCGATCAACGTCGGCGTATCGGGCACCACATGCGAGCGCTTCTCGCCCGTAGCGACTACCGCGCGCAAACGTCCTGCGCGAATATGCGGGCCGGGCACAGCAACCGACGTCACCGCAAAATCAATTTGCCCGCCGATGGCGTCCGTGGTGGCCGGACCGCCGCCTTTGTACGGAATATGAATCATCTTTATGCCGGCCTGCTGCTGCACCAGCATCATCGCCAGATGGCCGAGACTGCCGCTACCCACCGAGCCAAACGTCAGCGCCGCTGGTTTGGCTTTCGCCAGTCTCACCACATCCTCAAAACTCTTGAACGGCTTGGAAGGACTGGTGGTCAGCACCATCGGCGCGGTGCCTACCAACATCACCGAAGACAGATCTTTCAGGGTGTCGTACGGCAGATTCGGAATCAGCGACGGATTCACCGCATGCGTGTCGAACACAAATACATAGGTGTAACCATCGGGGGCGGACTTCGCAGCCAGCGCTGTGCCGATAGCGCCCGAGCCGCCGGTGCGGTTATCGACAACAAACTGCTGGCCGAGCGACGCATTCAGGCGCGCACCCGTCAGCCGCGCCAGCGGATCCACCGAACCACCCGGAGGAAACGGCACGACAAAACGCACGGGCTTGTTGGGCCAATCCGTCGCCTGCTGCGCCCCTGCGCTGCAAACCACACCAAACGCGCCGAGCGTCCCAAGCGCCATCACACGCCGCAGCGCAGCTCCGAAGTCAACGCGCATAGCCATACCCCTATAACTATTTGTTTTTATTATTATTTTAATTCTTTGTGGCCGTCCAATTACCGCTGCCATCGCCGCCTTTGTAAGTGCCCGCGATGGCGTTGCCGGTTACCCGACCGGTGTATTGCGTGCCTGCCGCGGTAAACGCAATCTGGTCGCCATTCATTTTGGCATCCGAAATAACCGCGGTGACATTACCGCGCGCAAGATTGCCATTCAGCATTTGATACTCCTGCTTCAATGTCAGATCACCACGCGATGTTTTCCAGTTGCCCGCCACTTTCGCGGGAATAATCCACAGATAGCCAGTACACCATGAGGTGCAATCACCGCCGGCGGAAATTTTTTCATCTTCTTTCCAGTCGCCCATGGTGAACGAATTGGAAACGACGCGCGTGCCCGGCTTCATGTCGAGCAGCGTAGGACGCAGCTTCACATTGAGGTCTGGCAGCAAAAACAGCGTGATCACCGTCGCCTGCGTGTAAGCCTTGATGCTTTCCGGCGTGAAAATATCGCCTCTCGTAAATATCGCCTTATCGGCCATGCCTTCCTTTTGCGCATTGCGTCTGGCGAGTTCAACCATCTCCGGGTTGTATTCAATGCCATTGGCTTTGGCGCCGCGCTTAGCCGCCGTGATCACCGTGCGGCCATCCCCCGACCCCAGGTCGTAGTGAATATCCGACGGCGTAAGTTTTGCCATGTCGAGCATGCGATCCACCAGCGCCTGCGGCGAGGGCACCCACACCACGTCCTTGCCGGACTGGCCGACGCTGGGCTCATATTCTTTTTTTGCGGGCGCAGGTTGCGCCAGCGCAAAGCTCGAAAAAATCGACAGTAAAACCATCACCGAAAAGCGGCGGGAAATCGCGAACATGAAGAGTCTCCGTTTGGAAGTAAAAGCGAACACGCATGATACCGGATTCGCCAATAACGCGGTGCTATCATGAGATCCTGCTATCCACCCAGAACCCGCTTGAAAGGAAACCTCATGGCATTGTCACCTGCCGCTTCCGTCGCGAAGCCGGACGAACTTTCGTTCATGTATTTCCCCGAGGATTACCGCTGGTCGCACGGCGTGTTGATCGGGCTGAATTCTGCGCCGTGGGGCGGCGCCGAGATCGATGAAGTCAATCGCATCGGCTTGCGGCTGAAAGGCAAAGTCGGCGACGATACTGCGTGGTTTCAGGAGTGGGCGCGTGAAGCCCGCAAGGTGGAAGATGCAGGCCGCACGCACATTGCCGCAGGTCGCAAGACTACCGGCGCACAGTATCTGTTTCGCGCGGCAAATTATTACCATGTCGGCGAGCGTTTTCTGCAACCCAAAACCGACGGACTCGCCGCCTACAAACGCGGTGTGGATTGTTTTCGCGACGCCGCGCAATTGATCTACCGGCCGAAAATAGAGCATGTGGAAATCCCGTATGAGGGCGCGTCTCTGCCTGCGATATTGATACACGCCGAAGCTATCCCGGGACGCAAAGGCCCCTCGCCCGCGATGGTATTCTTCGACGGCTTCGATGTGACGAAAGAAATTCAATATTTCAAAGGCGTGCCAGATTTAGCCGCGCGCGGCATTGCCTGCCTGATCGTCGATGGCCCCGGCAACGGCGAAGCCGTGCGCTTTCGCAATCAGTGGCTGCATCACGAAACCGAACGCTACGGTACCGCCGCCTACGAATATCTCACGGCACGCCCTGAAATCGACGCCAAACGCATCGGCGTGATGGCCATCAGTCTCGGCGGTTATTACGCGCCGCGCGCCGCCGCCTTCGAGCAACGCTTCGCCGCATGCATCGCCTGGGGCGCGCAGTGGGACTACTGGGAAATCTGGCGCAGCCGCTTTGAAAAGCTCGACAGCGGCAAACTGCCATCGCTGTCGGTGGCGTGGCAGCACCTGCTGTGGATATTCAACGTCAAAACACGCGACGAAGCGATGAAAAAACTTGAAGGCTTCCGGCTCGACGGCGTAGTGCAAAAAATTACCTGCCCGTTCCTGATGGTGCATGGCGAAGGCGACGAACAAATCCCGCTGCCTGTAGCGCAAAAATGTTTTGATGCAGTGGGTTCGAAAAACAAAACCTTCAAACTATTCACGCGCGAGGAAGGCGGCTACCACCATTGCCAGATCGACAACGCCAGCATCGGCATTGCGGCGATGTGGGATTGGCTGGAGTTGGTGTTTTTTTGAATCAAAGTAAATCCGGCAATCACAGACGCACAACAGGGCAAACCGAATCACTCTCCCCCGTCATTCCCGCGAAGGCGGGTATCCCCTCCCTCCGCTTGCGGGGGGAGGTAGGAGGCGGGCAAAGATATCGCAAGGCAACAGTGTTATAGATTCCCGCCTTCGCGGGAATGACAGCATAGATATATCGACCCTTCCGAATTCTGCGTAAATCAGACTATCCTTTCAAATCAAACCGGAGCAACCATGGCCATCTACCCCAATCACACCAAACAACAACTCGACGCGGGCCAACTCGCCCTCGGCATGGGCATGCGCGCCCTGCGCACCGTCGATGCCGGCATGATCGCCAAAACCTGCGGCTTCGACTGGCTGTTCATCGACATGGAACACAGTGCGATGGACGTGGATTTGGCGTCACAAGTGGCGATAGCCGCGCTGCCGATGGGCATCACCCCCATCGTGCGCGTGCCCGGCAAAGAGCATCATCACGCCTCGCGCCTGCTCGATTCCGGCGCGCAGGGCATTGTGGTGCCGCATGTGGATACGATTGAAGAGGCGAAAAGCGTGGTCGCGCATTGCAAATATCCGCCGGTGGGTCATCGTTCCGTCGTCGGCGCGCTGCCGCAGTTCGGCTATGAGGCGATGTCAGTCGGTGAATCCACGCGCATCGCCAACGCTGAAACGCTGGTGATCGTGATGGTCGAAACACCTAAAGCAATTGAAAATGCAGACGCCATCGCTGCCGTGCCCGGCATAGACGTAGTGTTGATCGGCACCAACGATCTGTGTGCGGAACTCGGCATCCCCGGACAATTCGCCGACCCGAAAGTAGAAGACGCCTACCGCAAAGTCATCGCCGCGTGTAAAAAACACGGCAAACATCCGGGCATGGGCGGCGTTTACGATCAGAAGTTGATGGACAAATACATCGGCTACGGCATGCGGTTTATTTTGAGCGGCGGAGATTTGAGCTTTTTGATGGCGGGTGGCAAGGCGCGTACGGAGTTCCTGCGCAACGTCAAACTGTAAGCGCTTTAAAACTGCGGCGCGCGGCAAGCAGCACCTTCGATGTTCTTCTCCTCCACCCACCCGAACAGCAAGCGCGCGCCGCACTGCGAGCCGAACATGCGCGCCTGGCTGTGCCCGGTATCGATCACTTCGTACGCGCGCCGGTTGAGGATCATTCCTGTTTTCGCGAGGTAGCGTTCGTAGCGAATATAGTTTCTGCCCCGTTCAAGACGTTGGCTGCCGCTGGCCTGTGCGCCGCAGGATTTGTCGAGTTGTTCATGGTTCGGGTCGGTGTCGGCAGCGCCGAGCAGATAGGTCACATCGCGCCCGGCATAGCGCAGAAACAGCTCATCGCTGCTCGGCATACCAGCGTAGCGCGGCAGTTTGTCGAGGCCATAGCGGTACTCGTTGTACGACGGGCACGCGCGCGCGTCATACGGCGCGAAGCCGCCGGCACGTGGGCGCTCGCCGGTGAAATACAAGTACGTAGATGGATTGGCGACGATATAACGCAACGATTTTCCGGCAGCGCGGACTTTGCCGTCCATCGCATTGAGTACGGCATAACGATGTATGAGCTGACCGCCGCCGGAATGCCCCGCCAGCACGATGCGTTTCAGCTTCGGAAAACGGCGGCTATCCAGCAACACAGCGAGCATATCGTCGATGGGTTGAAAAGCGCTTAACGGCCGCGGCCAGTTTTCGGCGTCCTGCCCGCTGTTCCAGCGGCTGCCGCGCCACAGCGGCAGGCCGTCGAGCGAACGCTTATTCGCATCGGTACGGGCGTCGGCGATTGCGAAATAATTCGGCGCGATCAGCAGTGTTTCATCGGCACTCGACCCGCTCGCGTGCAGCAACTTTTCCGCCGTCGCAAAGTAGCCAGCGCCATTGCGCCCCATGCCGTGAAACACCAGCACTGCCGATGTCACGCGCTCGGCGGGCGCGCCCCAGCGCAGGTTGCTGTAAATCGCAAACGGATAATGCGCGCCCGCTTCGCCCAATTCGATGCGCTGCCACTGTGTGCGCTGCGCGGGCTGTGCGTTTTGCGGCTGCGCGCCAATCACGCTCGCGCAGGCACAAAAAACGACTCCTAAAATATATTTATAAAACAAATACTTATACTACTTCATGCGCGTGGCACTCCACTCACGGCTGGCGCCAGCCGCTGTGGCCGTGCCGGTAATCGTGTCGCCCGCAACCTTGCCGCTGTATTGCGCGCCGCCCGCGCTGAAACTGATCTGATCGCCGCGCAATTTGCCGCCGGTCACCAGCGTGGATACGCCGCCAGCGTTGATCGATCCGGAGA
>JBEBHE010000431.1:0-3044 GCA_040081205.1 Burkholderiales bacterium
AGGGAATATTAGTTAACTATTTGTTTTAATTAACTATTTCATAAATTCCAATAACAGCTGATTCACCGTATCCGCCGCATCGTATTGCACCCAATGGCCCGCATCGGGAATAGCATCGATACGGATGCCGGGCATCGCGGCACGAACCTCATCGACGCGCGGCAGTATGCTCGGATAACACAACGCATCTTTCTCACCCCAAATAATTTGCACGGGGCACGTCACTTCTCTCAGGCATTTTGCCATCAGGCCCGGTGTCAGACTGAAGTGCCGTCCGTCGTAGCGCGTACGCTGTACATTCGCGAGATGCAAGTCGATGGTTTCGTCCGTAACCACGCGGACACACATCATCACACGCAGATTGTAGGCGAGCACGTCGCGCATCACCGCCATGCCTTCGCTGGCACGCGGGATTTTTTTCAAATCCAGCGGCGCTCCCAATCGCCGGAAACCGCCCGGCCCCATCAGCGACAGTTTTTCAATGCGCGTGCCCATGCGCGCGGCGCATAACGCGGAAATAATACCGCCAAATGAAAATCCGGCAAGGCGAAATGAACCCGCAGGCACGGTCGTGTTAAGCGCATCGACGATCAATGCCACGTAATCGTCGTTCGGAATGTCTTTCGGCACTGTCGGTGATTCGCCATAACCGGGCATATCGAGCGCATGCACTGTGAACTGCTTTGCCAGCACATCAACGTTGCGATGCCAATGATTGATCGAACCCATGCCGCCGTGCAGTAACACGAGTGGCGGGCCGCTGCCCAGCGTTTTGCTTGAAAGTTGCATGAAATATCCAATAAAAAAGCCGCCCGGAACTGCATTTCCGGCGGCATTCGGCGTCCCTGCGAGGAGTCGGTGCAATCCCGAGGCTCGCCGCACGCGCTAACGTAAAGTGCGAAGTAAAGCTCGCAGCCTGATTAAGACTATAGCGTACCGTCTTGCGTTGTCGCAAAAAATGGAACGCCCCGCCCAAACAATCACACTACAAAATACCGGGAAAGATCAACGACACACTGAGCTGAAAAACATACGACCGTCAGGCAGCTGACGCGTCGGAGACCGCATGCAACCATGAATCACCACCCAAAGGCGGCACCCGTTTTGAGCAGCGCCCTGATGAAGTGCCGCTAACCAAATATCGCGGCATCTTGCCCTATCTGCTCAAGCGCAGAATCCATATCTTCATCCGTTATAGCCAACAATTCTCGCGCGAATTCACCGCCTTTGCGCCATTCCGGACTTTCGATGCCCATCGTCTGTTTGACGAATATCCATTCCGCCAGCAACGCCAAAGCAATATGTTTTGCACACTTGAGAGGAATGCCCGCTTGCCCTGCTCGCAACACCGCGTAATCGTGATGCCACAGCACGGATTGGCAGATATCCTCCGGCAACAACCACATTTTTGCCAAATTGTAGCCCACCCGCGCATGATCCATTTTGTACTGCTCATTCTCAATAGCCGTTATATCGACGCCGTCCCTTGTTTCGACACCCGGAAACACAGGCTGGTAATCCTGGTAGCCATCCATCATCGCCAACATACCGCAATCACGGAACAGGGCAAACGTGTACGCCTCATCGCGATCAAATCCCTTGAGCTGCCGCGCGAGAACCGCATTAATCTGCGCAATGGTTGAAGACGACTCCCAATAGTCTTCCATCAACTCGCTGCTGCCACCGGAAAACGTATTGCGTAGCAGCAGGCCGGTCACCATTTGCACCACGTTACGCAACCCGAGAAGCGCAACTGCCTGCTGCACCGAGGCTGCCGGATTGCGCAAGCCGTAAAATGGGGAATTCACCGTTTGCAGCATCGCTGCCGCAATGCTTGCATCGCTGCCGATTAACTTGCTGATCCTGGGAAAATCCGGCTCGTCGGCGCGCATCTCCTGCATCAGCTTCGTCAATATCGCCGGACACGGAGGAATGCAGATGTCAGCAAGAACTTGCTGTGCTTCTCGATCAAGGATCGCGGATTCTTGGCCCATGGTTTACCTGTCACTGGATGTTATTCAAATAGGCAGGCACGTACGATCCGGCTGTAGCACCCCGACATACCGGTTATCGGCCGATCACGCGGATTCTTGAGCGAACATCAGTGCTGGCTTGCTGGGGGGATACTCGCATTCGCCGGAGAATCGGTTTATGCGCCGACAGCATCAGACGGCGCAGGCTTCAGCGCATCGCGAGCGAGCACACGCTTCGGCGCGGCAGGTACGCCATCAAAAGGTGTTGCCCCAGCATGCGGCGATGCATAGCCCTCGCCGATCAAAAATTTCCGCTCGAATTCTTCCGCAGGCATCGGCCGTCCGAACAGGTAACCTTGCGCCTCTTCGCATTTAAGCTGCCGAAGCAGATCAAGCTGTTGCGCTGTTTCGACACCCTCTGCGATCACTCGCAACCGCAGACTATGCGCCATTGCGATAATCGCCTGGGTAATCGAAACATCGTCCGCGTCACCCGGTATATCCTTGATGAACGAGCGATCAATTTTCACGTGATCAATTGGAAACCGCTTGAGATAACTCAACGACGAGTAGCCGGTGCCAAAATCGTCGATAGCGAGGTGAATGCCGCTCGCCTTAAGTTTGCGCAACACGGTGGCCGCGTGATCAGGGTTATCCATCATCAAGCTTTCCGTAATTTCAAGTTCCAGCCATTCCGGATCCAGACCTGTTTCATCAAGAACGCGCACCACGGTAGCGTACAAATCGTCCTGCACGAACTGTCTGGGCGACAAATTCACTGCAACGCGCATGGGCTGAGCCCCCGCACGCGCCCAAGCCTTAACCTGAGCACACGCGGTACGCAATACCCAGGCGCCGATCGGCAGAATCAATCCGGTTTCTTCTGCCAACGGAATAAATTTGACCGGCGAAATCATACCCATTCCCGGCTGAACCCATCTCAAGAGAGCCTCCATGCCGGTGACGCGTCCGGTTGCCAGATCGATCTTGGGCTGGTAATAGAGTTCAAATTCGTTTTGCTCCAAGGCTCGGCGCAACAGACGTTCGAGCACAAGGCGCTCAAAAGAACTC
>JBEBHE010000432.1:0-3043 GCA_040081205.1 Burkholderiales bacterium
TCGTAGGCCAGTGGGTGCGCATCGCCGGTCTGGCGGTGGGGATCAAGCAGCTGCGATATCCAGTTGATGAGATCGGCGGCGTGCCACGGGCGTGCCGGGAAACCTGCCGCATGCAATGTTGCACGGCAGCTATCGCGCAGCAGCGTCAGATCATCGAGCCGAGACAGATCCTCGGGATTGCCGGGAATCGACACGCTGACCACCAGCCTGAAATCCCGAAAAAGATAATTCTGTGCGGGCAGCAGGGAATGGCGGCTGCCGGCGAGGTAATGACCGACGCGTCGTCTCGCCATGGTGCGGTGAATGTTCGCGTTGCGCCCGGCACGGCCCAGTTCTGCCAGCTCAGGAACGTCCTCATCCGGTTGCCGCAGGGCGGCATAGCGCGTCAGCGGCCCACGTATGGCTGGACTACCATAGAGGTGGAACTGGATACCGGTGCCGGCAGGGGAGGCTGCGTAGAGGGCCGTGAGCACGCGCGCCATTTCTTCATCGGCGCCGGACTGCGGGCGTAGTTCCAGACAGAAGCCCAGCGAGTCGCGATTCACAAAAATCTGCCGGTCTTCCAGCCAGGCGCAGTAGGGCAGGTATTGCGAGAATTTCGCGACCGCAGGTGCGGTGTGGATTGCAGGCCGGGACCGTTCCGGCAGGAAGTCAGACGGGCGCAGACTCGCGAATGCCGATTCGAGATCGCCCAGGATTGATTTGAACATGATTCAGCGCGGCAGGGAGTTAAGGTTCATGGCAGGAGCTATCCCGCCAGGCATAGGCAGTGCCTCGCTGCGCGCGGGTATTTCGGTTGCTGGTTTGGGCGCAGTGTTTTCGCCAGTGGTAGATAGTGGTGGCGCGACAGCGTCCAATCGGCTTCTGGGCGTTGCACGGACGTGGTCGATCAGCCAGCGGCCGTTATCGACCAATACGTGTACGGTTGACTCCTCATGCAGATCCCCGTCGCCGTCTTCCCACGGTGCAATCCACAAGCGCAGCACGCGCGGATTGGAGCGAGCGACGTTGCCGGGTGTGCTGGCCGTTTTGTCCTGCCCGGGTGCGATGGAGTTCGCGCCATAGCTGCCCGGTGCAGGTAATGCCGACTTGGTTACAGGCGATGGTGCGGTTCGGGAGGCGATGGTCGAGGCATTCGCATAGACGCCAGACACTGAAGTGCAGATCACCCCTTCGGGTGCTTTGCAGGAAAGGCTTTCGTTGCCCCCCAGTCCCGACAGCGAGGATGCGCAGCCACTCAGAGTTAAAAGGGTGGCGAGCAAAGCCGGAACGGTCGCGAGAATGGGTTTCATCGTGCCGCGTCCAAGGTCGATGTCTTGCCCTGATCGGTAGTGTTTCCACGGGTGAGCCAGACTTCGATTTGCGACGCACTCGCGGCACCGGCCATGATGCGACCGTCCGCGGCAACGAGCGTGGGTGTGCCGGAAATGCCGAGCCGCTCAGCGAGCGCGATATTGCGGTCGACGGGGTGCGCACATTCTTTGACGTTGATGTTTTGATCCTGTCGCATCAGGGCGTTCCAGGCTGCAATGCGGTTGGGCGCGCACCAGACGCCGATGGCCTTGGCGCGTGCCTGCGGATGCAGCGACGCGATGGGCATCAGAAACGTGTGAATGGTGACGTCGCTTAAGTTTGCGATGTCCGCTTCCAGCTTTTTACAGTACGGGCAATCCGGGTCACTGAAAATTACCAGCGTGCGCTTGCCGCTTCCCCGGACTTCTGTCAAAGCGTCATTGAGAGGCAGGGCGGTGAAGTCGATACGCGTCAGCGTATCTTTGCGCTCCGCCGTAAGATCACGCTGAGCCTTCATGTCATACAGGTGCCCAAACATAAAATACTGGCCGCTCGCATCGACGTAGGCGAGATTGCTGCCTACCGCGACTTCGAATACGCCCGGCCAGGCCGTCGTGCTTACCGCGCCGAATGTGGTGGCCGGGTAGGTTGCTTTGAGTTGCTGCGCAACGGATTCGGGAGTGGCCGTTGAATTTTGGGCTGCGCACGGTGCGGCCAGTGCTACACCGATGAGTGCAGCGCAAATGGTGAGCTTGAATCTATTGGTCTTCATCATCGTCCTTCCTGTTGAGTTGTTTGGTGCGTTCAGCGAGTTGGGGAAATGCATTACTGTCCTGTGACGCATCGTCCAGCGTGCCCTGCAGTGACACGCCAGTGGTCAGCACCACATCGACCGTGCGTCCGGCATCGATTTCGATCACCGGGAAAACTTTCTCTGCCAGGCTGATGTAGTACTGGGCAAGCCGATCCAGCGCTTTGCCCACACCGGTGCCGAGGCCTGCTTCGAGTTGTTTGCCGGAGTCGACGTTGCTGGTGGAGCCGAGGGGAGAGATGGCGTATGTGGTCGAGCCTTGCTGAAAGGCGTGGCCTATACCGCTGGCCACGCCGGCGATCAGTGCATTAGCAAGAATTTGTCCTTGCTTCGATACCAGCCGTCCGCGCATTCCGGCTTTGCCGTCTTCACCGGCGACATAACCCTTGATGGGGATATCGATGGCGGTGCCGTCTCGGGTTACACAGGAAAGCGATTCGGTGCGGATGTAGGCACGCTCCGAACTCACGTCGCCGTAGCCTGCGCCCACTACAAAGCATTCCTTAACGCGTGCACGGAAGTGATTGGGCAGTACGGCGTTGTCGGCGAGTCTCAACAATACTGGTTGTGGATTGCGCTGTGCCTGACCGCCGGTTGGGGCATCAAGACCACCAAGCAACACCGCGCGGGTAAAAGTGCCGCTGGGCAGGTAACGGCGGGCATCCCGTACAACCGCACTGCCTGCTTTGGTTGCTTCGCCACCTTTAGTGGTTTTGGTGCTCAGTGGTTCAGATAGCGCGATGCTGACGATACCGGAGGTCTGGATCGGTGCAATTGCGGAGGGCGTCGCGACTGACCCCGGACGCCCGGGTAGTACGGGTGGCGGTGGCGGCAGTCGTTGTGGGCCGGTGCTTGACTCCGGTAGATCGGTGAGCGGGCGATCCGGTCCGAAATTCGGACGCAACGCCGGCACTGCTACGGGCGGAGGCGGCAGCGGCG
>JBEBHE010000433.1:0-3025 GCA_040081205.1 Burkholderiales bacterium
ATGCGAAATGGCATGGATGCCCGCCTGCGCGGGAACGACAACGTTAGTTAATGACGTGCTGCGGAAACCGCCAGAACTAACTCGCTACTCCACCTTGATGTTCGCCGACCGGATCACTTTGGTGTAGCGCTCGATCTCGCTGCGCAGGTGTGCCGCCAGTTCGGCAGGTGAGCCGCCGACCAGTTCTGCGCCTTCGCCGGTCATGAAGTCGCGCACCTCCGGCGCCTTGAGCGTGTTGATGGTTTCGCCGTGCAGTTTGCTGATGATGGCGGGCGGCGTTCCCGCTGGCACGAACATCGCGTACCAGTTGGCGGAATCGAAGCCGGGATAGAGCGAATCCAGCGTCGGCAGATCCGGCGCGGCAGAGGAGCGCTTGACCGACGTGACCGCGAGCGCGCGCACTTTGCCGGAGCGCACGTGTGGCAGCGCGGTAACCGCGCCACTGAAGGTGAAATCAGTTTCGCCGCCGATCAGCGCGGCGATCGACGGCGCACCGCTGCGGTACGGAATGTGGGTAACGCTGATGCCGGCGGCCTGTTTGAGCATTTCAATCGCGAGGTGGTTCGCTGAACCGCTGCCGCTTGAGCCCGCGTTAAGTTTGCCCGGGTTCTTTTTGGCCAGCGCCACAAAATCTTTCACCGTGCGCGCGGGCACGCTTGGATGCACCATCAAAAACTGCGGCGCGAACGAAATCTGGCTGATCGCCGCCAGGTCGCGTACGGGATTAAACGTGACCTTTTTGAACAGCACGGTATTCGTCGCGAGCAGGGCGGTCGCGAACAGGATGTTGTAGCCATCGGGCGGGGATCGCACGACGAGTTCTGTGCCGATGATGCCCGATGCGCCGGGGCGATTGTCAATCACGAACGACTGTCCCATGCTGTCGGTGAAGCGCTTGCCGATGAGCCGTGCTTGCGTGTCGCTGCCGCCGCCGGGCGCGGTGGGCACCACAATGCGTACGGATCTCACGGGATAGTTCTGTGCTTGCGCGGCGATGGGCGCGCAGAGCGCAACGAATGCAGCAGCCATGGCGTGGCGCAATGTGCTTTGTAGCATGTGAATTTGCCGTCTGTTGTAGCAGTCAGGCCAATCGTTTGGTAATGCCTTTTACCATCTCGTTGAGCGACCCGAACACCGTTGCGCCGGCCGCTTCGAGCGCCTTGCGCTTGGCTTCCCATGTGCCGTGCGAGCCATGCACCAGCGCCCCCGCGTGGCCCATGGTGACGCCTTCGGGCGCGCTGCGTCCGGCGATCAGCGCGAATACCGGCTTGGCAAATTGGTGCGCAATGCACGCCGCAGCGAAGTCTTCTTCTTCGTGGCCACCGATTTCACCGATGATGAGCAGCGCTTTGGTTTGCTCGTCCTGCGCATAAAACGGCACCAGATCGGCATAGCGCAAGCCTTTGACGGCATCGCCGCCGACACCGATCCACGCCGAGGTGCCGATGCCGACTTGCGCGAGGCGATAGCCGGATTCGTAGGACAGCGTGCCGGACTTGGACATGATGCCCACCGGCCCGGGGATCAGCGCGTCGTTCGGCAGAAAACCCAACTTGGCCTCGCCGGCGATGGCCATGCCGGGGGTCGAGGCACCGACCCAGATCGCGCCGACGCGATCGACTGCGCGCTTGGCTTTCAGCGCATCATGCACTGGCATACCCTCGGTGGGCGTGACGATGTAGCGGATGCCCGCCGCGAGCGCTTCTTCGATGGCCGCCAGCAGATCGAACGCGCCGACCAGCGCCACGCTGGTGGTAGCGCCGGTAGCGTTGACCGCGGAAGCGCAATCGATGAACAGCGGAACGCCGTTAATCTCCGAGACTTCCTTGCGCGACGAAACGCCTGCAACAATATTGGTTCCGTATTCTTTCATCAGGCGGCTGTGCAGCCGGCCGGCGCGTCCACTGATGCCCTGAATCAGCACCGGCGTGCTTTTCGTGATGCGCGGATTGATCATTTCGCGCCTTCGGCCTTCGTGGCGTGATGCTCGAGGTGACGGCGCACTTCGGCGAGCGCGTCATCCAGATCCGGATAAACCGCGATGCCTGCCGCGCCGAGAACCTCGCGTGCCGCGGGCAGACCGTTGCCGACGAGGCGGGCGACCACCGGCACTTTGAGTTCAGGCGCTTCGGAAAGCGCTTTCACCAGCAGGCGCGAAAACTCGCCGAGCTCGGTGATACCCGCGAAAATGTTGATCAGCATGACCTTGATGTTCGGGCCTTCGCTGATCCACTTCAGCACTTTCACCAGCCGCGTGGTTTCGCCGCGCAGTCCGCCGGTGCGCACATCCAGAAAGTTGTAGGGCTTCATGCCCATGGCGCGCAATTCGTCGATCAGCATCATCGACAATCCTGCGCCGGTGGTGAGCAGGCCGAGTTCGCCGTCCGGATCGACCACCACATAGTCGCAGCCGTGTTCGAGCTTGAGTGCCGCCTCGGGATAGGCCGCGGCGCGGCTGTGCAGCATGGCGCGGGTGTTCTCTTGCCGTTCCAGGGCACCGTCATCGGTGACAAACTTGGCATCACCTGCGACCCACGAACCATCCGCTTTTACGAACAGCGGATTGATCTCGATCAGCATCGCCTCGCATGCCATGAACGCTTGTGCGAGTTTCGTGCCGGCATTTTTGAGCGCCTGCGCCTTGGCGCCGCTGAATGACGCCGCCAGTTTCTCCACGCAATTAATGATGGCAGCGATGTCGGGCGCAGCGACTTCGGAGCGGATCGCATCCTGCGGAAGCGTTTCGATTTCCATACCGCCTTCGGCTGCCATGATCACGCGCACGCCGCCTGCGGCCGCATCAACCATCAAACTGAGATAGGCCTCGGTTGCACCCGCGACTTGTTGTTCGATGCGCACCGATTCGACGGTACGGTTTTTGACGTGCGTACCGAGTATGGCTTTTGCGTGTGTGGCGACTTCATTGGCAGTGGCGGCTTTTTTGATGATGCCAGCCTTACCGCGTCCGCCTGCAGTGATCTGGCCTTTGACGATCCAGGGGCCTGCCGGCAAATCCGTGTTGGTA
>JBEBHE010000138.1:0-11349 GCA_040081205.1 Burkholderiales bacterium
AATTTTGCTTCGCGCGCCGCCTTGAGATCGAATACGTCATCGCCGATGGCTACGCCGCCACGCGGTGTATCGCCCCGTATGCTGAACACGCCCAGCGGTAAATTCTGAATCGGAAAATCCGTGTGTCCATTGGCGCTGGCAACCCAGCTTCTGCGTTTGGCGTCGTGGGTTTCGTCGAGTTTTTTTGTCATGGTGATTATTTATTAAGTATATGTTTTTATTGATGTTTATTAGATTTTCGCAGCCGCACCATCAGTGCATGATAGTCCGGTGCATCCGCTCCCGCTTTGCGCGGCGCACCGAAATCTTTATACAACGTATGAATGTTGACGATGATGCGCTCGGCGTCGATCCAGTCGTGATACGGCGCGAGCGAAATATCGCGTGCGGCTTCATCTTCGCTCATGCCTGCATCGAAGCGCTTGCGCGCTTCGGTGGTGAGATATTCGAAATAGCCTTTCAGCTTGCGCACACCCGCTTTGTCGGTGATCGGGCCGTGGCCAGGCACTATCGTTTCGACATCCCAACTCAAAATCAAATCACACGCCGCAATCCAGTTGGCAATCGGCCCCACCCACGCCAGCGGATGGCCGCCGATGAACAGAATATCGCCGGTGAACACCGTACGATCACCCGGCACATAGGCGAGGATATCGCCGTTGGTGTGTGCCGGACCCACATTCACCAACTGCACGGCTTTCAAGCCGACCGTCACGGACATTTCACGTTCAAAGGTTTCGGTGGGTGGCGTGTACACCAATCCTTCGAAATCGAACTTTCCGGAATACAAACTGTGCCACGCCGCGCCCGCTTCGCCGTGCTTTTGCCATTCGCGCATTACCTGCGTTCGTTCTTCCGGGCGGCGTGCCGCCATCTCCTCGGCACAAGCGCGACTAGCGATAATGCGCGCGCCTTTCACCAGTTGATTGCCGAAGGTGTGATCACCGTTGGAATGCGTGTTTACCAGCGCGCCGACGTTATTGGCCGCCGGTGCAGCACGCCGATACGCGTCGAGCATCTCGCGCGTGTGCGCCAGATCAAACAGCGTGTCCACCATTAGCGCCTGATCGCCATCCACGATCAAGCCCGCATTGCTCAAGCCCCAGCCGCCGTCCGGTTGCAGCCAAGCATAACTGTTGTTGCCTAAATCGTGCAGTCCCTTGGTGTATTGCCATTGTGGCATAGCGCGCTCCAGATGGTGCTTACTGCACTTCGGTATCGATGATGATCGAGATATCTTTCCCGGTATTACTCACCGGCTTGGTAACACCCTGCAAATCGCCGGGCTGTGGCATGGCATTACCGCTCTTTGAAATACGCGCGCCGATGATGACTTGCGGCGTACCCGACAAACGCGTCGCCGGCGACATCGCTGTGCTGTCATCCAGCGTAAACACCATCGGCAAATCGCTGACTTTTTTTCGCACAATCGCCAGCGGCATACGCGGGCCCCCATTGTTCACTGCCGCGCGCGCGAAGATGAATACCGTGTCGCCGGGCGCGGCTTTGGCTTTTAATGCTGGCGCAAGCGTTACCGTGCCGCTGACGCCCGCGGGTTTGCCGGAAGCAGCACCTGTGCTTCCAAGCAGACCGCGCGCCTCGGCGATACTCGACTGCACGTTGCGCGCGAGCTCGGTATCGGGCGGAATCTGCGGCGCGAGCTTTTCCCAATATTTCAGCGCGCCGGCGTAATCTTTTTTCTCGAAAGCGACCGTGCCCGCGAGCGCCAGCGATTTGGCATGATCGGGATCGATTTTCAGTGCGCGCATCACCAGCGCTTCAGGCTCGCCTTGCAGATTTTGTCCGCGCGCCATCGCCAGCGCATCAGCATAATCCGCGAGCAGATTGGGATTGTCCGGCACGCGCTCCGCTGCTTTGCCATAGGCTGCGGCAGCATCGTCATAGCGCCCCATCACGGCATACGATTTTCCGAGCATCGCCCAGCCCTGCGGATCATCCGGGTTTTGCTTCATGCGCTCGGCGAGTTTGGCCACCATCGCTTCGACCTGTTCGGCGGTAACGCCCTTGCCGGCATCTTTCGGCAGCGCCAGCGGCGCCAGCGCGCGCGGTGTGCCAACGGTGAAATACAGCGCCACTGCCATCAGCGGGACTGCGAATCCCACGATAATCGCAGCCGCGCGGCTTTCGGGACGAGCCACCGCAGGTGTGGCTTGATCCACGGGCACATCCTCCAGCAATCGCCGCTCCAGTTCAATGCGCGCGCGTTCGTATTGCGCATCAGTGATGGCGCCCGCGCGGTGATCCGCTTCCAGCTCGCGTTGCTGATCGCGATATACCGCGACATTCAACGGTTGCGCAGCAACACCGGCCTTGGCTGCGCCGCGCCTGAGCAATGGCGGCAGCACGAACCACAGCGACACAACAATTAATAGCGCCGCAAGACTCCAGAATAAAGTCATCGCTGATCCGGCTCGTTGCTGGCCCCCAACAACGCTGCCGCACGCGCACGCTCATCGGACGTCAGCGCAGGCCCCGCCTCCACCGCCGCGCGGCGGCGCAGCCGCATGAACAGCGCGATCAGCCCCGCCACCAGCAACAATCCCGGTCCGAACCACAACAACAGCGTCGTTCCCTTCACCGGCGGACGATACAAAACAAAGTCGCCGTAGCGTTCGGTCATGAACGCGATCACGTCTTTTTCGCTGGCGCCCTGCTTCAATTTTTCGCGCACCTGATTTTTCAGATCGACAGCGAGATCGGCGCTCGAATCGGCAAGCGATTGGTTCTGACATACAAGACAACGCAATTCTTCAGCGATGCGCTGCACGCGTTGCTCGAGTGCGGCATCATCCGCCGCCTGTGCGGGCAAAAAGCCGCACGTAAAAATAATCAATAAAAACAAAACCTTACGCATCGTTGTTTAACTTCGCAATCAGCGGCAGGATTTTGTCTTTTAGCACCGCCGGCGTCACCGGCCCGATTTGTTTGAAACGAATCACGCCCTGCTTGTCGATGACATAGGTTTCCGGCACGCCATACACGCCGTAATCGATGCCGATGCGGCCCTGAATGTCGGACACCGACAGCACATACGGATCGCCGTAACGTTGCAGCCACGCGATGCTGTCAGCGCGCTTGTCTTTGTAGTTCAACCCGTAAATCGGCACGACGTTGGCTTTCGCCAGATCAACCCAGATCGGATGCTCTTCGCGGCACGGCGCGCACCACGACGCCCACACGTTGAGCAGCCATACTTTGCCCGCCACATCTTTTTGCGAGAAGGTTTTATCGGGATCATGCAACTGCGGCAACTGGAAAGGCGGCGCGGGCTTGCCGATCAACGGCGACGGCACTTCACGCGGATTGAGCGTGAGGCCCACACCGAGAAATACCACCAATACCAAAAATATGCCGAGCGGCCACAGCCAGCGTTTCATGTGTCTAACCCGCTGTTGCGGCGCCCCCGGTTGCATTTATTGCCGGCACGGTTTCCGCACGCGTGCGCGCTGCGACGCGGTATCGTCTGTCAAGCACCGCGAGCAATCCGCCCATTGCCATCAGCACGCAGCCGCCCCAAATCCAATCGACGAACGGTTTGACCTGCACGCGCACCACCCACGCTTTGTTGTCGGTTGCACCCACGGGCTCGCCCAGTGACACATATAGATCACGCGTGAAGCCGGTGTTGATGGCCGCTTCGGTCATGGCATTTTTTTGCACGTTGTAAATGCGCTTTTCGGGATACATCATGCCCAGCGATGACGCCCCATGCGTCACGGTGAAGGTGCCGCGCGCCGCGACGTAGTTCGGGCCTTTCACATCGTTAAGCGCATCAAAGCGGAAGATGTAACCGCCGAGTTCAACCGATTCACCGACGGCGAGTTTCACATCTTTCTCGGCCTCGTAACTTTTCACCATGGTCACGCCAACCACAAACACCGCCACGCCCACGTGCGCGAGCAGCATGCCGTAGTAGCTACGCGATTGCGCGCGCAGTTTCGCGCCCACGCTGATACCGGACGTTTGCTTCAAGCGCGATAACAGCGTAGTGATGCTGCTGGCGACTATCCACAACGCCAGCAACAACCCAAAACTCGCCAGCGGCGTCCATTTGCCCATGGTCAACGGCAACAGCAGCGCGCCTGCCACCGACACCGCGAACGCCCATTTCAGCCGCACTGCGATTTCGGGCAGGCTTGCTTGTTTCCAGCGCGCCATCGGCCCCACACCCATCAGGAATAACGCCGGCGCCATCAACGGCACGAACACGGTTTCAAAGTACGGCGGACCGACGGAAAGTTTGCCGAGACCCAGTGCGTCGATGAACAACGGATACAGCGTGCCCAGCAACACGGAACCCGCCGCGACCACCAGCAGCACATTGTTGGTGAGCAAAAACGATTCGCGCGACACCACCTCGAAGCGCCCGCCCAAGCCCACGCGATGCGCGCGCCACGCAAACAAGGCCAGCGAGCCGCCGATCACAATCACCAGAAACGCGAGTATGAAAACGCCGCGTTTGGGATCGGTGGCAAACGCATGCACGGATGTCAACACACCCGAGCGCACCAGAAACGTACCGAGCAATGACAACGCAAAGGCAAATATCGCCAGCAGCACCGTCCAGCTTTTGAAGGAACCGCGCTTTTCGGTCACCGCCAGCGAATGGATCAGCGCCGTGCCCATCAGCCACGGCATGAACGACGCGTTCTCGACCGGATCCCAAAACCACCAGCCGCCCCAGCCGAGTTCGTAGTAAGCCCACCAGCTGCCGAGCGCGATGCCCAAGGTGAGAAACGCCCACGCCAAGGTGGTCCATGGCCGCGACCAGCGCGCCCAGGTTGCGTCGAGCCGGCCGGACAACAGCGCCGCAATCGCAAACGCAAACGCCACGGAAAATCCGACGTAGCCCATGTACAGCATCGGCGGATGTATCACCATGCCGAAGTCCTGCAACAAGGGATTCAGATCACGCCCATCCATCGCTGCGGGCAGCAAGCGGTCAAACGGATTGGACGTAAACAACATGAAGCTCAAAAACCCAACACTGATCAAGCCGAGCACGCCCAGCACGCGCGCGATGATGTCATCCGGTAAATGACTGCTGAACACGCTGACCGCCATGGTCCACAGCGACAACATCAGCACCCACAGCAACAGCGAGCCTTCATGCCCGCCCCACACGCCGGCAATGCGGTACTGCAACGGCAAGCCGGAGTTGGAGTTCGACGCTACATACAGCACCGAAAAATCATTGGTCACGAACGAATATGTCAGGCAGCCGAAAGCGATGGCAATGAACACAAACTGCCCCTGCGCCGCAGGCCGCGCGAGATTCATCCACGACTGCGCGCCGCGCGCCGCGCCCACCAGCGGCAACGTGCCTTGTGCGAGCGCGAGAATGAGCGCGAGTATCAACGCGAATTGGCCAAGTTCTGGAATCATCGATTGCCTGCGCTGGATGGTGATGGCGCGTTAACCACGGTACTCACGGCTTTCTGATTGGTAGCCTGCGCCTTTTTCATCGCATCAGCCGCTTCGGGCGGCATGTAGTTTTCGTCGTGCTTGGCCAGCACTTCGCTCGCCACAAACATGCCGTTTTCCAGACGTCCTTGCGTCACCACGCCTTTGCCTTCGCGAAACAAATCCGGCAGTACGCCCTTATAGGCTACCTGAATCGTTTTGGCGGTATCCGTCACATTGAAATGTACCGTCACACCATCCGGCTGGCGTTTGACGCTGCCAGCCTCAACCATGCCGCCGACACGAAACGCACGTCCCTGCGGCGCTTCGTTCGCGGCGACCTGCGTGGGCGTGAAGAAAAACACCAGATTCTGCTGAAACGCCGACAGCACCAGCGCGGCGGCCACCGCCAGACCCGCTACACCCGCAACAATCAATGCGATCCGGCGATGTCGCGGCTTCATGGTTTCTCCGCAGCGCGGCGGCGCAGCCACAGTGATACCAGTTCAATCGCGATGCACAACAATGTCACGGCGTAAGAGCCCCACACGTAAAGACCTTTTCCACCCATCGCAAAAAACTCGCTGACACCGCCCCAGTTCATGCCTGCACCTTTAGATACTGAGCCACCCAATCACTGCGCCGCTCACGTTCCAGAATAATGCAGCGCACACGCCACAACGCCACCGCAATCGCATACGCCCAGCACGCAAACACCATCACGAGCATACCCGCGAACATGGTCGCCGCCATGGTCGGCGCGCTTTTCAGGCTGACCGATGCGCCCTGATGCAGCGTGTTCCACCACTGCACCGAATAGTAAATGATCGGAATATTGATCACGCCCACCAGCGCCAGCACCGCGCCAGCTTTGTCCGCGCGGCGCGGATCGTCAATCGCCGCTTGCAGCGCCATGAAACCGAAATACAGAAACAACAACAGCAGCTCAGAGGTGAGCCGCGCATCCCACACCCACCATGTGCCCCAGGTCGGCTTGCCCCACAGCGCGCCGGTCCACAGCGCGACAAATGTGAACAACGCACCCGTGGGCGCCAGCGCGGTCGCCATCATGCCCGACAGCCGCGTGTTAAAAGCGAGGCCCACACCTGCCCAGAACGCCATCACCAGATAAATCAGCATCGACATCCACGCCGCCGGCACGTGGATGAAAATAATGCGATACGACTCACCCTGCTGCGCATCGGTGGGAGCGACAAAAAATCCAATGTAAAGGCCTGCCGCGAATAGCACAGCGCCCATCGCGGCGAACCACGGCGCAAGCGCACCCGCCACCGGAAAAAACGTTTGCGGCGAGGCGTACTTGAACCAGTTGATTCCGTGAGATGCGGTTTGCGGTGTGGCGCTCAGCATGGCGCGATGTTGGAGTGCGTGGATGTACTAAGGTTCGGGATGCCAAGTTTAATGCAATTTCCTGCAAGCAGAATTATAGCGTAAGTATTTGTTATTCATAAGAAATTCTAAGCGCAGCGGCGATCGCCCACGGCGCCAGAGAGAGCGCCGCAAACGACAGCGCCGCCAACAGCAGCAAATACGGCTGCGCGGCGAGTCCCGCCGCTGTGGCTTCGACCGCAAGCGAACCGAGTATCAGCACCGGCGCATACAGCGGCAATACCAGTAGCGCGAGCAGTACACCGCCACCGCGCAGCCCCAACGTGAGTGCCGCGCCGATCGCGCCGATCAAACTCAAACTCGGCGTGCCGAGCGCCAGCGCAAGTGCCAGCACCCCCAGTGCATCGGCAGGCAAACCAAACTGCAACCCCAGCAACGGCGCGATCAGCACCAGTGGCAGATTCGCCGCAATCCAGTGCGCAATCACTTTGCCAATCACAATCACCGACAGCGGCGTAGCGGATAGCAGCATTTGTTCCAACGTGCCATCGGCGTAATCGCTGGCAAACAGCCGCGACAACGCCAGCATCGACGCCAGCAGCGCCGCCACCCACACCACCCCCGGCCCGATGGCGAGCAGCAGTTTCGGCTCCGGCCCGATGCCCAGTGGAAACAAGCTGGCGACAATCACAAAAAAAATCACCGACGTGAATACATCCGTGCGCCGCCGCCACGCCAGCGTGAGATCGCGTGCGATCACGCTGCGCATCACGCTCAACATACGGCATCCAGATCGACGCGCTGCGTAATGCGTGTGTTGATCGCGGCGTCCTGATGCGTGGTGAAGATCACGCTGCCGCCACCCGCAACGTAGGCGAGGATGAGTTTTTCCAGATAACTTACGGCATCCACATCGAGCGCAGAAAACGGTTCATCCAGTATCCACAGCGGCGCTTGGGTACTCAGCGCCAGACGCGCCAGGGCAGAACGGCGCTTTTGCCCTTGCGACAACGCGCGCGCCGGCAAGTGCGCGCAAGCCACCAGGCCGAACGCGGTCAATGCCGCGCTGACCGCATCACGCGCTGCCGGTCGGCCCGCGATCACGCAGGCGATATGCAGATTTTCCGTCGCCGACAAATCATCCTTGAGCGCGTTGGCGTGTCCCAAGTAAACCATCTCGCGCCAATACGCTTCCCGCAGCGTGCGTATGGCCTCGCCGCGCCAGCGCACGTCGCCGGCATCCGCCTCGCCCAAGCCGCACAAGATGCGCAGCAAACTCGTTTTGCCGCTGCCGTTGGCACCCGCGACATGCAGCAACCCGCGGGACTCGAGCGTGAATGACACGTCACGAAACAGCGTGCGGTCTCCGCGAGTGCAAGCGAGATTGATGGCGTCGAGCATGCCCTATTTTAGAGCCTATCTCATCATCTGGCACGCGCCTGATGATGAGAGAAGTTCCAACTATCCTCGTTCAAAGCGGCGATACTGAATCGCTTCGGCCACGTGCGCCGCGCTGATCGTCGCCACGCCGGCAAGATCGGTAATCGTGCGCGCGACTTTTAATATGCGGTGATACGCACGTGCGGAAAGTCCCATGCGGCTGATCGCTTGCTTCAACAACGTTTCACCTTTGTCGTCGGGCACACAGTGCTTGTCAATGTCGCGCGTGGCAAGCATGTTGTTGGGTTTATTCTGCCTTGCGAGTGCGCGTTCGCGTGCGGCGGTCACGCGCTCGCGCACGGTTGAAGATGCGTCTCCTATCGTTTGTCCTTGCCGCGTCATGTCTTCCTGCGGCAAGGCGGGTACTTCGATTTGTAGATCAATGCGATCCAGCAGCGGCCCGGAGATGCGCGACCGATAACGCGCCACCTGATCGGGCGTACAGCGGCACTTCCCGGAATGATGGCCCAGATACCCGCAAGGACACGGGTTCATCGCAGCAACCAACTGGAACCGCGCGGGAAACTCAGCCTGCCGCGCCGCACGCGACACAATAATGCGCCCGGATTCCAGCGGCTCGCGCAGCACTTCGAGCACCTTGCGTTCGAACTCCGGCAGCTCATCGAGAAACAACACCCCATGCATCGCCATCGATATTTCGCCGGGTCGCGGATTGCTGCCGCCACCGACCAGCGCCACGCCCGACGCGGTGTGATGCGGTGCGCGATAGGGGCGCTGCTTCCATCTTGCGACGTCGAAGCCTGCGCTGCCGAGCGATTGCATGGCTGCCGACTCGAGCGCCTCCTGCTGCGTCATCGGCGGCAGTATGCCCGGCAGGCGCGAGGCGAGCATGGTCTTGCCGGTGCCGGGCGGGCCGACCATTAACAAACTGTGGCCACCCGTAGCAGCAATTTCGAGCGCGCGCTTGGCGTGCGCCTGGCCTTTGACATCCAGCAGATCGGCATACGTGGCCGTTGTGGTGACAGGCTCACTTTGATACGGCGAAAACTTTTCCTGGCCGAGCAAGTGCGCGCACACGGCCAGCAACGACGGCGCGGCATACACCGTGGCATTTTCCACCAGCGCCGCTTCGGCGGCATTTTCCACCGGCAACATAAAGGCGCGGCCATCCTTCAGCGCACCGAGTGTCATCGCCAGCGCACCTCGCACCGGGCGCAGCGCCCCGGTCAGCGCAAGTTCGCCCGCGAATTCGTATTCATTTAATTTGTCGGTAGGGATCTGCCCAGAAGCGGCGAGTATGCCCAGCGCTATCGGCAGATCAAGCCGACCCGATTCTTTGGGCAAATCGGCGGGCGCGAGATTCACGGTGATGCGCCGCATCGGAAATTCAAAGCGCGCGTTCTGCAACGCCGCGCGTACGCGATCCTTCGATTCCTTCACCTCGGCTTCGGGAAGACCGACGATGGTGAAGCTCGGCAAGCCGTTGGCCAGATGTACTTCGACGTCAACCGGCGGCGCGTCAACGCCCGCGAGAGCGCGGCTGTGGAGAACGGCTAAAGACATTAGATGTTGGCTTGCGTGCGGCGGAATCGAGGAGAGTCTAACGCACGAGTGTGCTTCTCGGTGCACAGCGTATGGTTGTCGCGGGATTGATATTGCCCCGTAATACGCTTCGCTTCTTACGGGCTACGCTTACTGCAATTTTTCCATGCCCATATGCGCTTATCTCCTTTACCGCTAGGTTCATGAAGACCCAAAGGAATCCGGATCAAGTACCAAGCTCACTAAGACGACCTTCCTCCTTAGCCACCCGATCCAGCACACGCACCACCTGAACCGTCGTCGGCATGCCCACATACGCTGTAGAGTTGACAATGACCTCCAGCACCTCACGCGCATTGGCGCCCAGCAGCAGCGCGCCGCGGATATGGTTCTCCAACTGCACCGGTTCGTTCAGCGCGAGGCAGATGCCCACCATCATCAGCAAGCGGGTGCGATCGTCGATGATGCCGCGCGGATACAGCTCGCCGTAGATGAAATCAAACCACAGCTTGAGGTAGTGCGGATCGATACGGTCGTAGTTGTTGATGGTCTCGTTGCTTTGGTGGTTCTGCGTGCGTATGCGGGTGCTCACGCCCTTCCAGCCGTATTTTTCGAGGATCTTCTCGCGCCACGCCGCTTCTTCTGGTCCCTTTGCAGCAGGCCATTTCAGCCGCTCCGCCGCGAGCGAACGTTCGGGCATCCGTCCGTCCAGCGGAAGCTGGGTGTTGGTGATTTCGTCGATGCGCCCCAGCCGCGCCAGTACCTTTTCGCAAATGCGTGCGCCGCGCGACGCTTTGACATACCCGATATAAACCGTTGACTGAAGAATGATCTCAAGCACTTCGCGCGGCGTAGCGCCGGCAGAAAGGGCGCTCGGTATCTGGCGCTCGAATTCCTCCAGCTCACCCATGGCGAGGAACTGGGCAATCGAGACCAGCAGGCGGGTGCGATCATCAAGACCTTTTCGCGTGAATAGCCCGCCGTAGGTGAATTCGAGCCAGGCGCGGGTGTAGTGCTGGTCCAGCCTGTCACGCCACTCGACCTCATCGATGAAGTCATCGGGCCGCAATCGCAGGCCATTGTCGATAACCGCAGCGCCGTACTTTTGCCTGAAGCGCTCGATACGTTCCCCGTCGCTGCGCGCAGATCCCCACTCATTGGTATTGGTTGTCATAGCTTTTCTTACCCTTGCGTTGTTTAATCCAACCGCACGTTGGCGACAGTTGCGACTTTTTTCCATTTGTCGATTTCGCTCAGCACGAAGCGCTCGAAATCTTCGACCGTGCCGGCGCCGATATCAAATCCTGCCATCACCAGCGCTGCGCGCACCTCATCGGTATTCACGATGCGTGCTATTTCTGTGTTGAGCCGCGTGACGATCTGCCGGGGTGTGCCTGCGCGCGCCACCACGCCGTGCCACGTCGAGGCTTCAAAGCCGCGATAGCCTGACTCGGACATCGTAGGCATTTGCGGGAAATCTTTCGCACGCGCACTCGCGGCAACGGCGAGCGCCCGCAAACGCCCGGATTTCAGATGCTGCCCGGTGGTGCTGAGCGTCGAAAATACGACTGAGATATTTCCTGCGATGAAATCCACCATCAGCGGCGCGCTGCCCTTATACGGCACATGCAC
>JBEBHE010000434.1:0-3021 GCA_040081205.1 Burkholderiales bacterium
TTCTCCAGTTGCCTGCGCTGCTCCATCATCTCAGCCGGCATACGCGCCGACAATTCACCGAACAACCGCTCGTGGTCTTTCACTTCTTCTTTCCACAACGCGCTATCCACTTCGGTCAGTTTCTCGAACGCCGTTTTTGAGAAGCCACTGATGCCGCTCAATTCCATGTCTTCGTAGCGCGGCATTTTGCCGACGGGTGTATCGGCAGCACCGCCCTTGCCTTCGCAACGCTCGATGATCCATTTCAGCACGCGCATATTGTCGCCAAAACCCGGCCACATGAATTTGCCGTGTTCGTCTCGACGGAACCAGTTGACTGCGAAAATTTTCGGTGCTTGCGTCAGCGACTTGCCGACTTTCAGCCAGTGACCGAAGTAATCCCCGAAGTGGTAGCCGCAGAACGG
This sequence comes from Burkholderiales bacterium, assembly GCA_040081205.1. Lineage (GTDB taxonomy): Bacteria > Pseudomonadota > Gammaproteobacteria > Burkholderiales > SG8-41 > UBA5216. The sequence continues at coordinate 405 of JBEBHE010000434.1, forward strand.
TAGCATGGCAAACGGATCACGGCGCACCACGCCCATTTTGCCCACGCTCGCCGCCGTAGTTTCAGAGGCCATGGTCGCGGCCATGTACACACCGTGCGTCCAGTTATTGGCTTCGGTGACCAGCGGAACGGTCGTCGTGCGACGGCCGCCAAACAGAAATGCACTGATCGGCACACCGGCGGGATTTTCCCAATCCGGATCGATACACGGAATCTGCGACGCCGCTACGGTAAAGCGCGAATTCGGATGTGCCGCGAGTTTTCCGCCTTCCGGATCCCACGGATTGCCCTGCCAGTCGGTCAGGTTCATCGGCGGCGTTTGCGACAGACCTTCCCACCACACGTCGCCATCAGGCGTCATCGCCACATTGGTGAAAATCGTGTCTTTTTTGAGCGCAGCCAAACAGTTGGGATTGGTGAATTCCGAGGTGCCGGGCGCTACGCCGAACGCGCCGGCTTCCGGGTTTATCGCATACAAGCGGCCATCTTTGCCCGGCTTGATCCACGCGATGTCTTCGCCGATGGTGGTGACTTTCCAGCCTTGCAGTTCTTTCGGCGGAATCAGCATCGCCAGATTGGTTTTGCCGCAGGCGCTGGGGAACGCCGCTGCGATGTAATGCTTTTTGCAGCCCGGCGGCTCGATACCCAGAATCAGCATGTGTTCCGCCAGCCAGCCCTGCTCGCGCGCCATGATCGACGCGATGCGCAGCGCGAAACACTTTTTGCCCAGCAGTGCGTTGCCACCGTAACCCGAACCAAACGACCAGATGAGTTTTTCTTCGGGGAAATGCACGATGTATTTGTGCTGCTTGTTGCTGGGCCACACCACATCTTTCTCGCCCGGCTTGAGCGGAGCCCCCACCGTATGCAGGCACGGCACGAAGAATTTATCGGTGCCGAGTAAATCCAGCACCGCGCGACCGATGCGCGTCATCACGCGCATGCTCACCACCACGTACGGCGAATCCGTCAACTCAACGCCGATATGCGAAATGTGCGAACCCAGCGGGCCCATGCTGAACGGAATCACATACATGGTGCGGCCGCGCATACAGCCATCGGTAATTTTGGTCAGCGTCGCGCGCATTTCTTCCGGCTCGACCCAGTTGTTGTTGGGGCCGGCGTCTTCTTTATTTTTGCTGCACACAAAGGTGCGGTCTTCCATGCGTGCCACGTCATCGGGATCGGAACGCGCCAAAAAGCAGCCGGGGCGCTTTTGCTCGTTGAGCTTGATCAGCATGCCGGTGGCGACCATTTCCGCGCACAGACGGTCGTATTCCGCTTGCGAACCGTCGCACCAGACGATGCGGTCGGGCTGGGTCAGTTGCGCGACTTCAGCGACCCACGCTTTCAGTTTGGCGTGGTTCACGTATGCGGGCGCATCGGTATTAGAGATAGTACGGACTGCTGCGGTGGCGGTCGGTGTCATGGCCGTCCCTCCTCAATTTTAAAATCTCGTTAAAAAACAATGGCAAAGCGATCTCTTATGACCAAACTGAGGTCTCGCTCTGCCAAGTAAGGGGTGGGATTTTACCTGATTTGGTGCATACGCGGCTATGCGGCCTGCGCGACACGGCGTCGCGCGGCCAGCCATAACAAGGCTGCGCCGATCACCACCAGAAACGGTATCGCCAGCATGTTCAGCCGCTCCCAGCCTTGCAACGTGAACAGCGCGCCGGAAAACAGCGAACTCATCGCCAGCGTAATAAAGATTGTTGATTCGTTGAAGCCTTGCGCCTTGGCTTTCTCCGCCGGTTGATAGGTTTCCGTCAGTAAACTGGTCGCGCCTATGTACATGAAATTCCATCCGACACCGACCACCAGCATCGCCAGCCAGAAATTCCAAATCTCAATGCCATGCAGCGCAATCGCCACACACGCCAGATTAAGCACAACGCCCGTCACCATGATGGTGATCAAACCGAAGCGCTTAATCAACGAACCAGTAAAAAATGACGGCACGAACATGCCAAGGATATGCCACTGAATCACGAATGCCGCTTCCTTGAACGGATACTCGCAGGCGTGCATCGCCAACGGCGTGGCCGTCATCAGCAGATTCATCACACCGTAACTTACCGCGCCGGTTGCGACCGCAATCACGAACGCGGGCTGGCGCGCGAGTTCGGCAATCGAGCGTCCCGCGCCTTTTTGTTCGTCGCCGCCGGGCGGCGGAATGTCCAGCAGTCGCTGCACCATGATCGCCAGCACACAAAACAACGTCAGAGAAAGATACGAACCCATAAACGCCGGCGCCCATAAATCCTTGGTGAGCATGCTCGACTGCGGCCCGACAATCGCGCCGACAATGCCGCCGGCCAGCACCAGCGATATCGCCCTGGCTTTGAAGTCCGCGCTGGCCACGTCCGCAGCAGCGAATCGGTAATACTGCGAGGTAGCGTTGTAACCGCCCAGTACCAATGTGCCCGCGCACAGCAGCCAGAAATTCTGCAAATAAATCGCCAGCGCGCAAATCAACGCCCCGAAGATGCCGACCACTGAGCCCACCATGAATCCATTGCGCCGACCAAAACGTTTCATCAGCATTGATGCCGCCATCGTGGTTAGCGCACCGCCGCACACATAACCGGTAACGGGCAAAGTCGCCAGTGCCGGGG
>JBEBHE010000435.1:0-3019 GCA_040081205.1 Burkholderiales bacterium
TGCGCGCGCGTGGCTCGACGCCATGTCACACAAACTCGCGCGGCGCATGCCCGACCGCACCCTGCGCGAAGAATTTCTCGTCACCGTGCATTACGAGGCGAAGCGCGCCGGACTCGATCCGCAACTGGTGCTGGGCCTGATTCAGGTAGAAAGCGCGTTTCGCAAATACGCGGTGTCAACCGCCGGCGCGCGCGGGCTGATGCAGGTAATGCCGTTCTGGGTCAAGGTCATCGGCGGTAACGACGACAACCTGTTTCATCTGCGCACCAACCTGCGCTTTGGCTGCGTGATACTGCGCCACTACATCGATGTCGAAAAGGGCGATCTTTATCGCGCGCTAGGGCGTTACAACGGCAGCCTTGGCCGGCCGGAGTATCCGAACATGGTACATGCTGCGTGGAAGCAGTGGGAATTTGCGCCGACGACTTCGGGTGTAGTTAAGACGGGAAACTGATTCCCTATACCAGTACAGAAATGCGACCACGACACAGCACGTTGCAACCAATCATTCAAAAAACCTATGCCATACTTTCGTGTGATGGTCCATGGAAGCCAGATCAATCTTCCGGTCGTGGGAGAGAATAGAACCGCAGTCGGCTTCTATACGACAAGGTATGTCCACGCAGCATCCTCTGATGATGCACAAGAGCGCGGAAAAAAAATAATAGCAGCAGAATGGCGCAAAGAACCTTACTTCAGCAGCAATCACGGCTCATTACCATTGCTTATGGTAGAAAGCGTTACACCAACAACTTGGTTCGATTGGCTGAAATTCAAAAAACAGGGTTACTCCCTATATTGCGACGACGATGGCACAACCGAGACATAAGCATTAGTCCTGTGCCACCACCGGCCTCTCCACTGGCGCGCCCGCCTCAAACAAATTAGCCACCGACATTTCCGCGCCATCGCCGATGCGATTGCCAAAAGCGCGCGCCAGCGACACCAGTTCGGGCTGCTCGTCCGGTCCCGGCACCGGCAGCGCCGGATCAAACACGAACAATTTGTAAACATCCGCCACGGCGATAGTGGCCGGGTTGCGATGCAGCACCCAGCCCGCCGGCACGGCACGATTAACCCACGACACACGCTGCATGGTGTCGAGAATGGCTTCGATGCGTTCGTAACGTATGTGCAGATTGGCATGGAGCGAAGGAACCGTCACCACGTCGCCGCGTTGTTGCGCCTGCCATAACGCTTTCAGCACCTGCAGTGCATACACAAAATTGCTGCCGGGCGCGAGGCGACCCTGCACGGTTTGCTGCCGCCACTCCGGCAGCGCCGCCACCACCACCGCGCCCAGCAGCACCACCAGCCATGAGATGTACAGCCACATCAGAAACACCGGCACCGCGGCAAACGCGCCGTACACCAGCTTGTACGTCGGAAAATTGGTAATGTAAAAGCCGAATCCCTGCTTGGTCAGCTCGAACACCACCCCGGCCAAAATGCCGCCAATGAGCGCATCCTTGATTCTCACGGCTCGGTTGGGCATGGCGAAATACAGCAGCGCCATGGCCATCGACGTCAGCGCTATGGCGGAAAACTTGATCAAGCTCACGCTGGCGTAAGGGATGTCTTTGGTCCAGCCGGCGGAAGCGCTCATCAGCCACGAACTCAACGACAGGCTGCCGCCCATCAGCAACGGCCCCACGGTGATCAGCGTCCAGTAAATCAGCACGCGCTGCAACAGTGGCCGTGGACGGCGCACGCGCCAGATATCATTGAAAGCGTCGTCGATGGTGATCAGCAGCATGATCGACGTCACCGCAAGAAACACGATACCCACCGCCGTCAGCTTGGCGGCGTTGTCGATAAACTGCTCGGTGTATTTTTCAATGGCTTCGGCGGACTCCGGCACCATGTTGTCGAAAATAAATCCTTCGATAACGCCGGACATGCCCTGGAACACCGGAAACGCTGACATCAGCGTGAACGCCACGGTAATAATCGGCACCAGCGACAGCAGCGTGGTGAAAGTCAGGCTCGACGCCGTTTGCAGGCCGTGATCCTCGTAAAACCTTTTCGCCACCACACGCACCAGCTCGTCGAGCCGTGAAAGCAGTTTACGCAAAGTTATCACCCGTTCGCGTCTGTCGGTCTCGCTATAATACACAAATGAGTACCCCTATGAGTGAAGTCCTGGTCCTTTACTACAGCCATCACGGCGCGGTCAAACAGATGGCGCAACTCGTTGCGCGCGGAGTCGAACAAGTCGATGACGTGACGGCACGCGTGCGCACGGTGCCGCGTGTATCCAGCGTGACAGAAGCGACTGAACCCGCCGTGCCGGAGAGCGGCGCGCCGTACGTAGAACTGAAAGACCTTGAGGAATGCATCGGCATAGCACTGGGGTCGCCCACGCGCTTCGGAAACATGGCAGCGCCCATGAAATATTTCTGGGATAGTACCGGGGGCTTGTGGATGAAAGGCGCGTTGGCAGGTAAACCGGCGGCAATGTTTACGTCGAGCTCATCCATGCACGGCGGACAAGAAACCACGCTGACCTCGATGATGTTGCCGTTATTGCATCACGGCATGCTGATCGTGGGCTTGCCTTACACCGAACCGGAGTTGCTCAATACGTCCGGCGGCGGCACACCGTATGGCGCGAGCCACACTGCCGGTGTGTCAAGCGATCAACCCATCACCGAACAGGAACGCAGGCTGTGCATCGCGTTGGGCAAACGGCTCGCGCTGACCGCTGTGAAACTGGCACGCGCGTGAACACACGCACCGCTATCGTTCTGAATGCTGTCACCAGCGCCAGCCTCATCGCGTTGATTGCGCTGTGCCTTGCATGGGAACTGTGGCTCGCGCCACAACGCGCGGGCGGTTCATGGCTGGTGTTGAAAGTGCTGCCATTGCTGGTGCCGCTGTTCGGCATTTTGCGCGGCAAGATCTATACGTATCGCTGGGTTACGCTGTTCATCATTGCCTACTTTGTTGAAGGCGTAGTGCGCGCGTACAGCGACAAAGGATTGTCCGCTCAGCTCGCCGGTGTGGAAATCGCGCTGGC
>JBEBHE010000139.1:0-11315 GCA_040081205.1 Burkholderiales bacterium
CGGTTACTCGCTGGGTCAGCGCAAAATCGCGCTTCAACGGCAAAACGCGGCATTTCCCGAACATGCGCGATGGGAATATGGCGGCGTTATGTTCGCGACGCTCAATGTTCCCGGCGGTGATAACAATGCGCGGCTGCCAACGGAATCCACTGTGCGCACGAAGCGGGTAAATGAATGGATCACCGACACTTTTCGAGCGGCGCGCGCGCAATCGCGCGGCGCGGTGGTATTGGCGATGCAGGCAAACCCGTGGACATTCGCCGGCAACGCCAGGAAAAATTACCTCGAGATATTGAGCACTGTCGCGCGCGAAACACAGCAGTTCGCAGGTGAGGTGCTATTGATACACGGCGACACCCATCGCTACAGAATGGACAACCCGCTAACCGATCCACGCAGCGGCAGGGCGCTGCGAAACTTTACGCGCATCGAAGTGTTCGGCAGCCCCACGGTGAACTGGGCGCGAATTACCATCAAACAGGAGAATGGCCGCGTGCGATTTGAAGGCGCGGCGGGCAGCTGATCGCGCGCGAATCCACGTCAGTGATGATGCCCGTGCGGGCCATGCACGTGTCCATGCGTCAGTTCTTCCTGGGTAGCCACGCGCACCGCCGACACCACGCACTGGAAGTTGAGCGTCTGCCCGGCCAGCGGATGATTGCCATCGACCACCACCTTGTCTTCGGCAATATCAGTAACGGTATAGACCACCGCTTCACCGTGCTGATCCGATTGCCCTTCGAACTGCATACCGACCGTAATCTCGGCCGGGAATTTGTCGCGCGTTTCCATACGCACCAGTTCGGCATCGTACTCGCCAAACGCATCGCCCGGCGGCAGGTGAATGCGGCAGGCATCCCCCACCGCTTTGCCATCGAGCGCTTTTTCCACCAGCGGAAATATGCCCGAATAGCCGCCGTGCAGATACACCAGCGGCGTCTCCGCCTTTTCGATCAATTTGCCGTCCCCGTCGTAAAGCTCATAAGACAACGACACCACGGTATTTTGCGCAACATTCATTTCACGATTCCCTTCCGAATCCTTTGATAAGATCAAGCACCGCTTCGGCATGCCCTCTTGGACTGACACCATACATCGCATGCGTGACCACACCCTTGCGGCTAATGATAAATGTGGATCGCTGGATACACATTTTCTTTTTCCCATCATGCTCTTTTTCATGGAGCACGCCATAGCGGTTACACACCTCCCCTTCCATGTCCGCCAGTAATTGTACCGCCAACCCATGCTTGTCGCGAAACGCGCCGTGCGACACGCAGTCATCCATACTTACGCCCAACACGACCGTCTTCAGCTTCGCGAATTTGTCTTCGCGCTCACTGAAATCGATGGCTTCGATAGTGCATCCGGGCAGGTCGTCGCGCGGATAAAAATACAGCACGACGTTGTGATCCCGAAAATGCTCCAGGCTCACGACATTCATATCGGCGTCGGGCAATTCAAACCCCGGCGCGAGTTGCCCTGTTTGCAGCATGGCGAACCTCGATTGACTCCCTGATCGGCACCATTTGTTCACCGGCGATTGTAGCGGAATTCTTGAAACAGGAAGCCAGCGCCTACCCCGTTTTGCCCGCGCGGCAACGTGACGTTTATAATCTGCGGCATGGCACAACGCTTGCTAGGCAATTTATCACCCTCCCTTTTTCTGCGCCGTCATTGGCAGAAACAACCGCTACTCGTGCGCGAAGCCGTGCCGCGATGCGGTGAATGGCTTCATCGCGACACCCTGTTCGCACTCGCGTGCCGCGATGACGTGGAATCACGCATCGTCACGCGCGCGCACAACCGCTGGCATGTGGAACATGGCCCATTTACCTTAGCCAGCCTGCGCCGCCGGCCTACTCGTGGCTGGACGCTTTTAGTGCAGGGCGTCGAACAGTTTTTGCCCGATGCAACGGCGTTGCTACAAAAATTTTCGTTCATTCCCCATGCGCGGCTGGATGATTTAATGGTGAGCTACGCTGCGCCCGGCGGCGGCGTCGGCCCGCATTTCGATAGCTACGATGTATTTCTGTTGCAGGGCGCCGGCTCGCGCCATTGGCGCATCAGCGCACAAAAAGAACTGGCGCTGATCGACAACGCGCCCTTGCGCATACTGAAAAACTTTCGCTCACAACAAGCATGGTCCGTCGAACAAGGCGATCTGCTGTATCTTCCGCCGCGCTACGCCCACGATGGCGTTGCCGTCGATACGTGCATGACGCTATCCGTCGGCTTTCGCACGCCGCGCAAGCAGGAACTCGCCGCAAATTTCCTCGACTTCCTTCAGGATCACTTGCAGATCGAAGGCATGATTGGCGATGCCGGATTGCCGCTACAACGGCATCCAGCGCAGTTACCCGCCTTCCTGGTCGATAAATTTGCACAGGTACTTACAGGCGTGCGATGGAGCAACGCGGACGTATGGCGTTTCGCCGGCGGTTATCTCACAGAGCCGAAACCGCAGACCGTATTTTCACGACCGCGCCGCCCCCTGCCCTTGAGTGCTTTCATCAAACGCCTGATGAAACGCGGCGCGCAGCTCGCGCTCCCGACACGAATGTTGTTCAATGGGAAACATTTCTTTATCAACGGTGAATGCCACTTGATTGAAAATCCCGGCCGCAGCGCGCTGATATGCCTCGCCGACAGGCGCGCCACGCCTGCATTTGTGCCTGATGCCTCGACCGCCCGACTGATGCACGCCTGGTACTGTGCGGGGTACATTGATGTCTGAATCCGCAGCGAAGCCGCTACCGGGACGTAACCCGCTTTCGCAATACCGGCGCTTTGAGAGTTTCAGGGAATACGAGGCACTGTTTGATGCCACGATGCCGCAAACCGAATCCATAGTTCGGGTATTTGATCGCACTTTATCTCGGGCCTGGAATGACACAACGCGCATAGGGTTATTGCGCGAATTTCTGTTGCGAAACCGGACCAACAAGCTGATGGTCATATTGCACATAGCCGATAACATCAAACGCGATTTGCCGCGACTGGTTGAACTGGCTATCGATTTTGGTCACGCGATAAAAATACGACAAACGCCCAAAGTGGTGCATCATATTTACGACCCATTCGTTATTTTCGATGCCAGTCACTATCTGCATCGGTTTCATCATGCACATATGCGCGCCGCGCAAGGAAGCCACGATATGGAAGGCGCGCAACAACTGCTGGACCGGCACATGGAGCTATGGGAGGCCTCCGCGCCCATAGCGCTGGGTAACGCGAGCGGGCTATAAAAAATTACGGCTCCCGGCCCAAACCGGAGACAGTGTGGACAGTGGCGTAGCGCCTACGGTAAAATCACGCCGCTTCAACCCACCGGCTCATTTCACTGAAAAAAGCTATGGGTCAGTTGCGGTTAAGAGAAGCCGGACTTAAGCCGGCTTTTGATTTTAATCAAATTTACACCTTCGAAGGGATATTAATACTATGAAACATTCGCTTATTCTCGCCGCTCTTATGGCGGTTGGCATCACCGCTTGCGGCGATAAACCTGCTCCGGCTCCGGCACCGAAAGCCGCCGCTCCGGCTGCAACCCCGGCACCTGCAGCCGCCCCGGCCGCTGCACCCGCTCCGGCTGGCGATGCTGCCAAAGCTGCTGATGGCGCTGCTGCTGGTGCTACTGCTGGCGCTGCTGCTGGTGCCGCTGCTGGCGCTGCCGCTGGTGCCGCTGCTGGTGCTGACGCTGCAAAAGATGCGCCGAAAGACGCCGCCAAAGACAAAATGGGCGACGCGAAAGACAAGGCCATGGAAGTTGCCAAAGGCGCAGCTGCTGGCGCAGTGGCCGGTGCAAAAGAAGGCGGTACCGCCGGTGCGGCCGCTGGTGCAAAAGCCGGTGCAATGGACGCAATGAAGAAGTAATCGCGGCTCCGTTAAGCGCAAGCAATATTAAAAAAGCCGGCCCCATCAGGGGTCGGCTTTTTTTCGTCCATGTTTTGCGTGCATCCGCTAAATAAATCAGGAAAGCATTATCAACGGATTTCGCGCCAGTCAAAACCCTCGTCCTGGGAAGCAACGCCGATCCACGCATCATCACAACCCAGCACCGCAGCCAGTGCGCGCCGCGCCAGCGCCGGCGTATTATTTTGTTTGGAGAGGTGCGCGGCAATCACATGCTGCATGCGCCCCTGCGCCGCGGGCAGCGCACCCAACAACTTCGACGCCGTGCCGTTATCCAGATGCCCCAGCCTCCCGGCAATACGATGCTTGAGCGAAACCGGGTAAGCGCTGTTCATCAACAGGTCAAGATCATGATTGCATTCCAGCACCAGCGCATCCACCGTCGATAACATCGTCTCGATATGCAGGGTTGACACCCCCGTATCGGTCAGCACCCCCAGCGATTTATCGCCGTCGCTGAACACAAACTGCGCAGGCTCGCGCGCGTCGTGCGGCACCGGAAAGGGTTGCAATTGAATATCATCGACCGGCAACGGCGTATGGCTGTCAATGATGTTCACCTCGACGTCTTTAAACCGCGACACACCGCTCGCGATTAACGTCCCATGGGTAAGATAAACCTCAATACCGTACTTGCGCGCGAAGCGCGCAACGCCACCCACGTGATCATCGTGTTCGTGGGTGACTACAATGCCATTGATATCGTCAGGCGCAAGTGCCAGCCTCCCCAGACGCCGGGTGGTATCGGCAAGGCCAAACCCGCAATCCAGCATCAGACAGGTGTTTCCAGCTTGGACAACCAGCCCGTTGCCTTCGCTGCCGCTGCCCAGCGATGCGAAGCGCATGAATTACAGTATGCGCAACGTAAAATCGGAATACCGCAAACAAATTACCTTAGATTTCACTTTTTACGGTTCACTTTTCACGAGAAGCCTATTTCAACTGATCGTAGAGCAGCGTTAAGATCCGCTCGCTCGTGGCGGACGCTTCCGGCCGGCCGTCTTTGGTCAACACATTCACTTCGGCGCCGGCGTCAATGTCCCGCACGGCAATTTGGTATTGCTCGTTTTTCTTCGCCGGAGAATTGCCCCAGAATTTCATGCCGCTCACCACTCTGCCGAAAAACCCCTGTTTTTCGTCTTTCGTTTTTACGTCGGTCTCAGGATCGATATAACGAACAAAATAAAGACCTTTGCTCCGGTCGCGATCTTCGACGGTGAAGCCGACACGATCCAGCGCCAGCCCGACGCGGCGCCAGGCGCGATCAAACTGTTCGTTCAGCATCAGCTTGCCGCCGCCGCGTTGTTTGGCGAGCGATGCCTTCGGCGTATCAGCTCCCGATGCCACCTGTTGCTTCGCGCGCGCTTCTTGCACGCCGAACCGCGTCATCAACCGTGTCAGCATTTCCGCTTCCAGGCCGGGATCGGGCTTGCGCGGCTGCCATTTCGTCTGATCTTTTTCGCTAGAGGTAAACACTTCCTCCATACCGCGATGGCTCACGTAGATTTCAGTAGTACCCGCAGCACCGCGTTCCAGCCGCGTGCGGAACTTGTCACGTTCGCCAGTGGAGTAAATCGAATCCAGCACTCTGCCCAGTGTTCTACGAACAAAGCCATCATCGATTTTGGCGCGGTTCTCCGCCCAATCGGTTTCCATCACACCCGCTTCCGGCATTTCCACGTTCACGATAAAGCCCGTTTCCTGCCAGAAATCCTTCACCACTGGCCATATCTTGGCGGGATCACCTTTGACCACCAGCCAGCGTTGCGTTCCGGAACGTTCCACGCGCGCATCACCACCACCTTCCGGCAACACGCTGGCACTACTGCTCGACACCTGCGGACGGCCCGCTCGATCCTTGTAGTAATCGGAAGCCGTCGCGGTGCCCTTGGGGTTGATATCCGGCACGGTAAAGCGGTCGTCGGCGCTGGGACGCGTCAAGTCAGGTGGAATTTCCAGCGGCGGCAGTTTACCCGAGGATTTGTAATCAATTTTCTTGGTCGGTATCTCTATAGAACTGCACGCTGCCAGCAGCACGCCCGCCGCAACACAACACAGCATCTGCACAAAGGGAATCACTCGCATATAAATCCTCACTGGCACTTCACTATTAAACCCGGCGTATTAACCGGGTATGCCCGCTTGCCGCATGGCGCCGCGCACCAGGTCGTAACACGCCGGGGACAAAGGCGTCAGCGGTAAACGTATGCCGCCTTTGATCAAACCCAACTGCTGTACCGCCCATTTCACCGGTATCGGATTGGCCTCGCAAAACAGATGGCGATGCAATTCCAGCAAGCGGTCGTTTATTTCACGCGCCTTAGCGACGTTGCCCGCCAGCGCCGCGACACACAGTTCGTGCATCAATTTGGGCGCGACGTTGGTCGTCACTGAAATCACACCATCGCCACCGAGCAGCATCAAGGGCAATCCAGTGGCGTCATCGCCACTAAACACCAAAAACGGCTTCGGTTTACGCCGGATCAAATCAGAACCGCGCTCCAAATTCGCAGTGGCGTCTTTGATACCGACGATGTTGGGCACCTGCGCCAGACGCAGCACCGTCTCATTTTGCATGTCCGCCACCGTGCGGCCGGGCACATTGTATAAAATTTGCGGAAGTTCCACTGCTTCAGCAATCGCTTTGAAATGCCGGTAAAGCCCTTCCTGCGTGGGCTTGTTGTAATACGGCACCACCGACAAACTCATATCGGCGCCCGCTTTCTTTGCGTAGGCGGACAGTTCAATCGCCTCGCGCGTGGAATTGGCGCCGGTGCCCGCCACCACGGGAATACGCTTGGCCACGTGATCCACCGCGGTTTTTATCAGCAGACAATGCTCATCGTGATCCAAGGTCGGCGACTCGCCCGTGGTGCCCACCACCACAATACCGTCCGTGCCCTGCGCGATATGCCAGTCGAGCAATTTGCGGAACGACTCGAGGTCGAGCGCGCCGTCGTCCTGCATCGGCGTCACTATCGCGACCAGACTGCCTTTCAAAGTAACTGACGTTGCCATCCTGTTGATTTTCCTGATTTATTTCTTATTTTAACGCATTAACCGGCTATTGTACCCGAAGAATCCTGACTACGCCCGCGCACGATATTGATGTGACCGCGCGGCGCCGCAGAGGTTGCATGCCACACTTAAGACTCGCGCACCGCACAGATGCGTTGCACCACGGCAGCACGCGGCTGCTCAACATAAACGTCCTCGTACGCAATCACCCGGCAAGTATCGCGCACCGCATCCAGCAACTCGCCCGGCTTCAACAAAAAATCCGGATTCGCAGGACGTCCAAAGCGCTCGTTGCCCAACGCAAACGTCTCGTAAATTAGCACGCCGCCTGGCGTCAGGGCCGCTAACAATTGGGAAAACAAAGGCCGGTACAGATAGTTGGTGACGACGATCGCACCGAACGTTTTCCCTGCGTAAGGCCACGCAGCCGATTCCAGATCAGCGCATCGCATCGTGACGTTGCTAACGCCCGAGAGTCCTCCGAGCGCTGCGGCGTCGCGATCTACCGCCTCCACCGCATGCCCTCGTCCAGCAAAATAGCGGGCGTGCCGTCCACTGCCGCAGGCGACGTCCAGGACAGTGCAGCCCGCCGGCACGAACGCTGCCCAACGCGTCACCCAAGCCGACGGCACGTCCAGCCGATGCGTATCGCCATGTTCTTTTTGATTGGTCATACGAAGGCATTATAAGGCGCTGCTAGAATAGTCGGCACATCACGGGAAACCGCTTGCCTCATGCCCGACCTCGACAAAATCGAACTCCACCGCTTGCGTATACCGCTGTTCAAGCCGTACCGGCTGTCGTTCGGCGCCGTCGAAAACTACGAGATAATCGCTGCCGAAATAACGGATCGACATGGCTGCACCGGCCTCGGCGAAGCCAACATCATCACCGGCTACACCGATGAAACCATCGACGACGGCTGGCGCGCCGCCTGCGAATTCGCCGCGCGTATCGCTCGCACGAACAGCGCTACGGCCAAATCTGAAGCAATCCAGTTCGGCGAACAGCACCCGTTCACCGCGAGCGCATTCGGCACTGCACTCGAAATGCTGGAATCACCACCGTTACTCACGGCGGCAAAAACCACACCCGTACCGCTGCTCGGCCTGCTCAATTCCACCGAGGAAGATGCAATACAAGCTGAATTCGACAAACTCCTGGCAAGCGGGTTTCGCACCATCAAACTCAAAGTCGGCTTCAACGCGACAGAAGATGCGCGCTTCGTGCGCACCGTGCAAAAAGTCGTCAATGGCCGCGCGAAAATCCGCATTGACGCCAACCAGGGATTCACGTCCGACGACGGGATTGCCTTCGTTAAAAATATCACGCCACAGGACATTGAACTCTTTGAGCAACCCTGCGCCGCCGGCGATTGGGATTCCCATATGGCCGTGGCACGCGCCGCTGAAGTGCCGATGATGCTCGACGAATCGATCTACAGCCTTGCCGACATCGACAAAGCCGCCTCGCTCAAGGCCGCAACATACATTAAAGTTAAATTGATGAAGCTCGTCACGCTGGATGCCTTGGTGCATGCCATTGCGCACATCCGCGCACGCGGCATGCAGCCGGTGCTTGGCAATGGTGTGGCCTGCGACTTGGGATGTTGGCTCGAAGCCTGCGTCGCCGCGCGCCATATCGACAACGCGGGCGAGATGAACGGATTTCTTAAGCCGCGCGCGAATCTGCTCGCGCAACCGCTCACGTTTCGCGACGGTGCGCTGTGGCTGCAGCCCGGCTACACGCCGCAACTCCATCACGATGTCATCGAACGCTACCGCGTGGACACGCACACTGCCTCATGAAAGCCATCCTCATTAAACAATTCGGCGGCGCGGAAGCGATGGAATTTTCCGACTGGCCCGATCCGAAACCCGCACCGGGCGAAGCGCTGGTCCATCTGGAATATGCGGGTGTAAATTTCACCGATATCTATCAGCGCAGCGGCCAGTACTCGCGTTCTCACACGTACAAAACACCGCTACCGATGGTGATCGGCATGGAGGGCGGCGGCGTGGTCGCCGCGCTCGGCGATGGCGTAACCAACGTCAAGATCGGCGACCGTGTCGCCTACACACCCGTGCGCGGCAGTTATGCGCAAATGCACGCCGTGCCCGCTTGGCGTTTGGCGAAAATTCCCGACACTATGTCGATGCCCGATGCCGTTACGCTGATGATGCAGGGTTACACCGCACATTACCTTACGCATTCCGCGTTTGCACTCGGCGCGGGCCATACCTGTCTAATTCACGCCGGTGCGGGTGGCGTCGGGCAATTGCTGATCCAGATCGCCAAGCTGCGCGGCGCCACGGTAATCACGACAGCCGGCAACGCAGGCAAAGCCACCATCGCGACATCGCTTGGCGCCGACCATGCGGTGCTGTATCGAGAAACCGATTTCCGTGAAGCGGTGATGCAGATCACAAATAACACCGGTGTCGATGTCGTTTACGACGCCATCGGCAAGGACACCATCTCGCGCAGTATCCGCAGCCTGAAACGGCGCGGCTTGTGCGTGAACTACGGCGGGGCATCGGGGCTGGTCACGTCGCTGGAACCGCTGGAACTCGCCGAAGCCGGATCGGTATTTTTCACGCGTCCGCACCTCGCAGACTACCTTGCCACGCCGGACGAAATGCAAAAGCGCGCGGCGGATCTGTTCCGCTGGCATAGTGAAAGCAAACTCAAAGTAACGATAGACCGCGAATTTCCGCTCCATGACGCGGCAGCAGCGCATCAATACCTTGAAGCAGGCCGCACACGCGGCAAGCTACTGTTGAAGATTCTGCAATAGCCGGAGAAACGCCGTGAAGCAACCGCCCTGTGCCTGCGTGCTGCTGACCACATTGCTCACCAGTGCGTTGCCGGCAATGGCACAACCCTATCCGGTGAAACCCCTGCGCGTAATCATCGGCTTTCCGCAGGGCGGCGGCACCGACATCGTGGGCCGCATCGTCGCGCAAAAACGGAGCGGGGTATTCGGCCAGCAGTTCGCGGCCAGCAGTTCGGCGCAAAACCGGTTGGCAACTCGCTCGAAGCATTCGCGAACCTCGTTCGCAACGAGCGCGCCAAGTATGCGCGCATCATCAAACAAGCCAACATCCGCACAGACTAGGCAATCATTTATTTTTAGATAATTTTTAATGATCACGCTACAAGACTACTGGATGGGCCGGGACACGCAATACGCAGCCGAGCTCACGCCGGACATTGTGCAAAACGCCCTGTTGCTCACGCAACGCATCACCGTCCTGCTCGAACATGCCGCAGCGGAAAATATATCGCCCGGCATTGACGAGGCAACCTGCACTTGCGTCGCGTCGGGTTGGCGGCCGAAATCGGTGAACGAAAAAACCGCCAACGCCTCCGCTACGTCACTCCACCTTAACGGCATGGGCATCGATTTGCGCGAAGCTCCCGGCCGCGCACTCGCGCGTTTCTGTCTGCGCAATCTCGATTTGCTCGCCAAACTGGAATTGTGGATGGAAGACCCGAGATGGACGCCGACGTGGGTGCATCTTCAGTCACGCGCGCCAGGCAGCAATGATCGCGTATTTATTCCGTCGAGCGCGCCGCCACTGGTGGCAGCACTGCCCGAACAAATGCTCGCGTAAAAAAAGGATTGGCTACTCGGCTACGTCACGCGGAAATTCTTGAACTGCCACGGGTCGGCTTCATCCACATCCTCCGGAAACGGATGATGCCGTCCCTTGAGCGGACTCCACTCGGTGTAAACGCCGCGCACCTCGCCGAGATACGGATTGGCGACTTCCAGCACGCGCCGGAAATCCAGATCATCCGGATCCAGTATGCCCGCGCGCGGATTTTCCATCGCCCACACCACGCCGCCCATCACGCCCGCTGCGACCTGGATGCTGGTGGCGTTGTTGTAGGGCGCGAGCTTGCGCGCTTCGTGAATGTTTACGCGCGAACCGTACCAGTATGCACCGCGCGCGTGTCCCATCAGCAGCGCGCCGAGTTCGTCGGTGCCGTCAATGATTTCGTCCATCAAAATGCGTTTTTTCTCCGGCAGTTCCCAGTTCTTGCCGGCCAACTCATGTATGGACGACACGGTGTTGTCGCACGGATGATAAGCGTAGTGACAAGTGGGGCGATACACCACTTTGTCTCCACTCTTGCCGCCCTCGCGCACGGTAAAATAATCCGCGATCGAGACCGCCTCGCCGTGCGTGATCAGAAAACCGTGATAATTGCCCTCAGACGGCGCCCAGGAGCGCACGCGCACCGAGGCGCCCGGACGCGTCAGATAAATCGCCGCGTCGCAACCGTATTCGTGGCGTTGACCGTCATGCGGAAAATGCTTCTCATGCGTGCCCCAGCCCAATTCACACGGCTGTGAACCTGTCTCTTATACACATCTG
>JBEBHE010000436.1:0-2997 GCA_040081205.1 Burkholderiales bacterium
GCCTGCGTCGGCGGCGGCTCCAATGCGATGGGAATTTTTTATCCTTACATCAACGAAAAAAATGTGCGGCTGATTGGTGTCGAGGCAGCCGGCCACGGGCTTGAAAGCGGAAAGCATTCGGCCACGTTGACGGCTGGCAAGGCGGGGGTGCTGCATGGCAACCGCACGTATTTGTTGCAGGATGAAAATGGGCAAATCATCGAAACGCATTCCATTTCGGCGGGGCTGGATTATCCGGGAGTCGGTCCCGAACACGCTTGGTTGAAAGATTGCGGTCGTGCGGAATACGTTTCAATCACCGATGATGAGGCGTTGCAGGCCTTTCATGATTTGTGCCGGCTCGAAGGCATTATTCCTGCGCTAGAATCCAGCCACGCGCTGGCGTACGCGGCCAAAATGGCGCCGCGCATGAAGCGCGATCAGATATTGCTGGTGAATCTGTCGGGCCGCGGCGACAAGGATATGCACACCGTCGCTGAAAAGTCGGGAATTAAATTCTAAATGTCCCGTATCGCTTCGACTTTCGCAGCACTCAAAAAGCAGGGCCGAAAAGCGCTGATTCCGTTCATCACCGCGGGCGATCCGCATCCGAATATGGTAGTGCCGCTGATGCATGCGCTGGTGGCGGGCGGTGCGGACGTGATCGAACTCGGTGTGCCGTTTTCGGATCCCATGGCGGATGGTCCGGTGATCCAGCGGGCCAGCGAGCGCGCGCTGCTGCACGGCGTATCGCTCTCGCACGTGATCGGATTTGTGTCGGCGTTTCGAAAAACCAATAATACGACACCCGTAGTGTTGATGGGCTATGCGAATCCCATTGAGGCGATGGGCGCCGAACATTTCGCGGATGCGGCGAAAGCCGCCGGCGTGGATGGCGTATTGGTGGTGGACTATCCGCCCGAAGAAGCGCAATTACTGGTTCAGTTGCTGGATGCGCGCTCGCTCGATACTATTTTTCTGCTGTCGCCGACCACGCGTGATTCGCGCCTTGAACAAGTGGGCAAGCTGGGTCGCGGGTATCTTTACTATGTATCGCTGAAAGGCGTCACGGGCGCGGGCAATATCGACACGGTTGAAGTAGCCCGCCGTGTGAATCACATCAAGAAATTCACCGATTTGCCGGTGGGTGTGGGTTTTGGCATACGCGACGCCGAATCGGCGAAACGTGTGGCGCAGGTCGCGGACGCGGTGGTGATTGGCAGCCGTCTGGTGCAGGAAATTATCGATGCCGGAGCCGATGCGCCGGCACGTGTGCAGGCGTTGCTCGCGGGTATACGCAAGGCGATGGATAGCATCGACAGCCAGGGTCGCGGCACATGAGTTGGTTGCAAAAGCTGCTGCCGCCGAAAATCAAGCGTGACACCGGCAGCCCCAAAAAAGCGGTGCCGGAAGGTTTATGGAGTAAGTGCGACGCCTGCGAGACGGTGTTGTATCGTACCGATCTCGAAAAAAATCTCTATGTGTGTCCCAAGTGCAGTCATCACAATCGCATCTCCGCGCGCGAGCGGCTGGATTGGCTGCTCGATCTCGAAGGACGCTACGAAATTGGCGCGGAAGTGCTGCCGGTGGACACGCTCAAGTTCAAAGACAGCAAGCGTTATGTGGATCGCATCAACGAAGCGCGTGAATCAGCATCCGAGGAAGACGCCCTGGTGGTCATGCAGGGAAGTGTCAGGAATTTTCCGATGGTCGCCGCGGCGTTTGAATTCAAGTTTCTCGGCGGTTCGATGGGGTCGGTGGTAGGTGAGCGTTTTGTGCGCGGGGTGCAGGTGTGCCTTGATCAGCGGCTGCCTTTCGTGTGTTTTTCCGCCACCGGTGGCGCGCGCATGCAGGAGGGCGTCCTGTCGCTGATGCAAATGGCAAAAACCTGCGGCGCGCTGACGCAACTGTCGCAGGAGAAGTTGCCGTTTATCAGCGTACTTACCGATCCGACGATGGGCGGCGTGTCGGCCAGTTTTGCGATGATCGGCGACGTGGTGATTGCCGAGCCGGGTGCGTTGATCGGCTTTGCCGGCCCGCGCGTGATTGAACAAACCGTGCGCGAAAAATTGCCGGAGGGATTTCAGCGCGCGGAGTTTTTGCTGGCCCACGGCGCAATCGACATGATCGTCGACCGGCGGCAGATGCGCGACAAGCTGGCGAATCTCATCGCGCTGCTGCTCAAGTTGCCGGCCGCGGCTTAAAAAATATAACAAAAACAAATACTTACGGTAAAATCGGCAGGCGATAGTCCGCGCGGCGCCATGTCTTCACCTTCGCAAACGCTTCCCACAACGCTCGACGGCTGGCTCGCACACATCGAGCGCGTGCATCCGCAATCCATTGCAATGGGGCTGGATCGCGTGCGCGTGGTGAAAGACGCGCTCGCGTTAACGCTGAAGTTTCCAGTGATTATGGTTGGCGGCACCAACGGCAAAGGGTCGGCATGCGCGATGCTGGAAGCCATTCTGCATCACGCGGGCTACAAGGTCGGGTGCTACACCTCACCGCATCTCTTGCGTTACAACGAAAGAGTGCGCATTGCGCGCGCAGCGGCAAGCGACGCTGAGCTTGTGCGGGCGTTTGAAGCGGTGGAATGCGCGCGTCTGTCAGCGCACGTGCCGCTGACGTATTTTGAGTTTGGCACGCTGGCTGCGATGCACCTGTTTATTGATGCGCGCGTCGACGTGGCGATACTCGAGGTGGGTCTCGGCGGGCGACTTGATGCGGTCAACGTGTTCGAGCCGGATTGCGCGATGGTGATGAGTGTGGCGATTGATCACCAGGACTATCTGGGAGACACGCGCGAGAAAATCGGTTTCGAGAAGGCTGGCATTTTCCGCGCCGGGAAACCGGCGATTTGCAGCGATGCCGATCCGCCGCAATCGTTGGTCGATCATGCCATGGCGACCGGCGCGCAACTGCTGGTGCGTGGCCGTGACTTTGATGCTAAGCCCGCGGCCGCGCAGTGGGCGTATCAAGGTCCCGGCGGCGCGCGTCACGGCCTGCCCTGGCCCG
>JBEBHE010000437.1:0-2993 GCA_040081205.1 Burkholderiales bacterium
CGGCGATTCGCGCAGGCGCTGATATTCGGTAGGGTCCTGCGCGATGATGGCGCGGCCCGCAGCGCCCATGCGGTCGGGCATGCGCGCGCCGCTTGATTCACCCAACAGCACCAAAGGCATGCCGCGTTTGGTCGCGGTCTGCTTTACGTGCTTGATCTTTTTCATGTTGATCACCGCGCTGGAGGCGCCCATCACGGTGAAATCATTCGACACCAGGCCTACGTCGCGCCCATTGATTTTGCCAAAGCCGGCGACTTTGCCGTCGGAAGGTGTTTTGTGTTTGACCTCCGGACGATTGCTGCGCGCGAAACGGCCAGACTCGAGAAACGTAGCCTTGTCGAGCAAATACTCGATGCGCTCGCGCGCATTGAGATGGCCTTCGGCCTTGCGCTTGGCGAGTTTCTCCGGCCCGCCCATGCCGACGGCTTCGGCGGTTCTTTCCTGGAATTCCTGAATCAGCTTTTCAAATGCCACGATGCTTCCTTGCAAAAAATATTAATTAAAACAAATAGTTATGTATGTGCATCAATCAACACGAATGCCCGATTGTTGAATCACTTTCGCCCACTTGGCAATTTCCGCTTTGACGAAACTGCCGAACTGTTCCGGTGACATCGGTGTAAATTTCGCGCCTTCGGTGAGCAGGCGTTTTTGAATATCCGGCGCCTGCATCACGCGCACGATTTCCGTGTGCAGTTTGTTCACCACATCGCGCGGCGTACCTGCCGGCGCAAACGCGCCAACCCAGTTGGTCACATCATAACCCGGCAACGTTTCAGCAATCGCTTGCAAAGCGGGCGCCGCGGGCGAGCGCTTCGCGCCCGTGACCGCAATGGCATTGAGGCGCCCGCTTTTCACATGCGGCAACACCGTCGGCATGGTGGCAAACAGCAGCGAGGTTTGCCCGCCGATCAAATCGGTAATCGCCGGCACGTTGCCTTTGTACGGCACGTGAACCATATCTACCTTCGCCATCGACTTCAGCAACTCGCCCGACAAATGACCGGCGGTGCCGTTGCCCGCCGAGGCATAGATGATTTGTCCGGGTCGCGCTCTCGCCAAGGCGATCAGCTCCTTCACATTTTTTGCCGGCACCGACGGATGCAACACCAGCAGCCCTTCGGCTTCCAGCATCATCGATATCGGCGCGAAATCGCGCACCGGATCAAACGCAATTTTCTTGAACAGGCTCACATTCACCGCGTGCGTGCCGATACTGCCCACCACCAATGTGTAACCGTCGGGCGGCGACTTCGCCACAAATTCCGCCGCGATATTGCCGCCGGCGCCGGCGCGATTCTCGACTACCACCGGCTGTCCCCACGCTTCGTTGAGTTTGCCGCCGATAACGCGCGCGAACACGTCCGCGATGCCGCCGATGGGGAATGGGATGATGATGCGGATGGGTTTGGTTGGGTATGATTGCGCGTGGGCGGTAACCATGCCACAAGCCATCAACGTTGCCGCCACACCAAAAATCATTTTCTTCATGGGGTTTTCCAGGTGGTTTATGCGTCGTGCCGCCTACCGTAGCATATGCCGTGCGATCACCAGTTGCTGTATCTGGCTGGTGCCCTCGAATATACGAAATAACCGCACGTCGCGATACAGGCGCTCCACCGCGTAGTCCTGCATATAGCCTGCGCCGCCATGTATCTGCACCGCGCGATCCGCCACACGGCCAACCATTTCAGAGGCAAACAACTTGCAACACGACGCTTCCAGCGTGATGTTCACGCCGGTGTCGCGCTTGCGCGCAGCGTCCAGCACCATGCTGCGCGCAGCGTAGATTTCGGTTTTGGAATCCGCGAGCATCGCCTGAATCAACTGAAATTCCGCAATCGGTTTACCGAACTGTTTGCGTTCGCGCGCATAGTTCAGCCCCTCATCCAGCAACCGCTGCGCGGCACCGGTACATACCGACGCAATATTCAACCGAGCGCGATCCAGCACTTTCATCGCGGTCTTGAAGCCCATGCCTTCCGCGCCGCCGATGACATTTTCTGCCGGCACGCGCACGTTGTCGAAAATCACATCAGCAGTATGCGAACCGCGCTGACCCATTTTGCGGTCGGGTTTACCCACAGTGAGGCCTGGCGAATCACGTTCAACGATAAATGCCGATACGCCGCCGGCGTCTTTAGACTTCGGATCGGTGCGCGCCATCAGCGTAAAAATATGCGCCTCCGGCGCGTTGGTGATGTAGCGTTTGGTGCCGTTGACGATGTAGTGATCGCCCTTGTTTTCCGCGCGAGTCGTGAGCGAAGCCGCGTCAGAACCGGAACCCGGCTCAGTCAACGCGAACGAGCCGATGATTTCCCCGGTAGCGAGCCTAGGTAGATATTTTTGTTTCTGCGTTTCGGTGCCGTCGATCACAATGCCCATGCCGCCAATGCCGTTGTTGGTGCCCATGATCGAGCGAAACACCGGCGACGCCTCGCACAGCGCCATGCTGGTGAGCGCTTCTTCCTCAGTGGTGAGGCCCAGTCCGCCGTACTCCTCGGGGATCGTCAGCCCGAACAACCCCATGCGCCGCATCTCGGCCATGATGTCGGCGGGAATTTCATCCGTCTCCGTGACTTCAGGCTCACGCGGAATCAGTTTCTCTCGCACAAAGCGGGAGATGGTGTCGAGGAGGATTTGAAAAGAGGCGGGGTCGCGAATCACGAATTATTTCTCATTGAAGTTCAACATTCGCATCCTTGATCACCTTCGCCCACTTCGTAAGCTCGGATTTAATGTGCGCCGCAAATTGTTCGGGCCTATCGCCCACCGGTTCCGCGCCGAGCGCTAACAGGCGTTCATTCACATCAGGCAATTTCAGTATGCGCTGCGTCTCGGCAGCGAGTTTATCCACCACTGCCTTGGGCGTGCCCGCCGGCGCAACCAACCCGAACCACGCGCTGGAGTTGTAGCCCGGCACACCGGCTTCGGCGATGGTGGGCAGATCGGGCATGGCGGGCGACCGTTTGGCCGCGCTCACGGCCAGCGCG
>JBEBHE010000140.1:0-11163 GCA_040081205.1 Burkholderiales bacterium
GAGTATCGTACCCTCATCAACGACCACTTTTGTGACATTTTCCAGCGACGGCAGATCGAACATGGTATTCAGCAGCGTGTTTTCCAGAATAGACCTCAGACCGCGTGCGCCGGTCTTGCGTTCCAGCGCGCGTTTGGCGATAGCCTTCAACGCCGATTCGCGGATTTCGAGTTCCGCGCCTTCCATGCTGAACATTTTTTGATACTGCTTGATCAGCGCATTTTTCGGTTGCGTCAAAATCTGGATCAATGCCTCTTCGTCGAGTTCGCCGAGTGTCGCCACGACCGGTAAGCGACCGACGAATTCCGGTATCAGACCGAATTTGATCAAATCTTCGGGCTGCACGTCGCGCAGCACGCGCGTAATGCTCTTGCGATCATCCTTGCTGCGCACTTCGGCGCCAAAACCGATGCCGCCTTTTTCAGAGCGTGCGCGAATCACTTTTTCCAAACCATCAAACGCGCCGCCCACGATAAATAAAATATTGGTGGTATCGACCTGCACGAATTCCTGATTCGGATGCTTGCGCCCGCCCTGCGGCGGCACTGAAGCTGTGGTACCTTCAATCAGCTTCAGTAACGCTTGCTGCACTCCCTCTCCGGACACGTCACGGGTGATTGACGGATTGTCCGACTTGCGGGAAATCTTGTCGATTTCATCGATGTAAACAATGCCACGCTGCGCTTTTTCGACATCGTAGTCGCATTTTTGCAGCAGTTTCTGGATGATGTTTTCGACGTCCTCGCCCACATAGCCCGCTTCGGTCAACGTGGTGGCATCGGCCATCACGAACGGCACATTCAGCAGCCTCGCCAGCGTTTGCGCCAGCAACGTTTTGCCGGAACCGGTAGGCCCGACTAGCAGAATATTCGACTTGGACAGTTCGATATCGTCTTTTTTAGCCGACTCTTTCAGCCGTTTGTAGTGGTTGTACACCGCAACCGACAGGATTTTTTTCGCCGTGTCCTGGCCGATGACATATTGATCGAGTATAGAGCGAATTTCATGCGGCACCGGCAAGTCGGACTTGGCACCCTTGCCGCTTTTGTCGCCCTGAATTTCTTCGCGGATGATGTCGTTGCAAAGTTCGATACACTCATCGCAAATAAATACCGACGGGCCTGCGATCAATTTGCGCACTTCATGCTGGCTCTTGCCGCAGAAGGAGCAATACAGGAGTTTCTCGCCGCTCGCTTTTTCTGACATCGCTATGGTTTCCCCTCGCTATCCTATTCTTGAACAGTGCTGTAGCCGCTAAATCTAGACCGCCGCCTGCACGTCGGCGCGCGACACGAGCACCTTGTCCACCAAACCATATTTCACCGACTGTTCCGCGCTCAAAAAATTGTCGCGATCCGTATCTTTGCTGATGGTGTCTACGTCCTGCCCAGTGTGTTTCGCCATCAGTTCGTTCAGCTTCTGCTTCAGATACAGAATTTCCTTGGCGTGTATCTCGATGTCCGACGCCTGGCCGCGAAATCCGCCCAGCGGCTGATGAATCATCACACGGGAATTCGGCAAGCAGAAACGCTTGCCCTTGGCGCCTGCCGTCAGCAGCATAGCGCCCATGCTGGCCGCCTGACCCACACACAAGGTACTCACATCGGGCTTGATGAACTGCATGGTGTCGTAAATCGCCAGCCCCGCCGACACAGACCCGCCCGGCGAATTGATGTAGAACGAAATATCCTTGTCGGGATTATCCGATTCCAGAAACAGCAGTTGCGCGACAATGAGATTGGCGGTGACTTCATTCACCTCGCCGACCAGAAATACCACGCGCTCTTTCAGCAGGCGCGAGTAAATGTCGTACGCGCGCTCACCGCGTCCGCTCTGCTCGACCACCATCGGCACCAAGCCCAAAGCCTGCGTTTCTGACCGTTCCATTCGCTCGTGGTACCGGCTACCGAACTGCATCATTTGTTGTATCCCATCAGGTCATCGAACGTAATCGTTTTATCTTCGGCCTTGGCCGCGCCCAGCGCCCATTCGACCACGTTTTCTTCCAGCACCACGGATTCAATATCACGCAGCCGCTCCGGCTGGCTGTAGAACCACTTTACTACGTCCTGGGGCTGCTCGTAGCTTTGCGCCTGTGACTCCACCGCCGCCCGCACCTGCTCCGGCTTGGCATGTAAACCGTGCGCCCGCACCACTTCACTCAGAATCAACCCCAATGATACGCGGCGCTGCGCTTGCGCCTCGAAAATTTCGGCAGGCATCGGCATATCGTTTTTAACCGGCATGCCGCGGGCAGCCATGTTCTCGCGCGCCATATTCTGCAATGTTTGCACTTCCATTTCGACCAGGGATTTCGGCGCCGCTATCGGCGTAGTGTCGAGCAGCGCCTGCATCACTTGATCCTTGATCTTGGCTTTCAGACGCTGCTTGACCTCACGTTCCAGATTGGCTTTGACCTCGCCGCGCATCTTGGCAACATCGCCATCTTCCACTCCCAGCGTTTTTGCAAACTCGGCGTCAACCGGCGGTAATTTTGGCTCAGCGACCTCGGCGACGGTCACTTCAAAATGAGCGCTTTTACCCGCCACTTCCTTGCCATGATAGTCATCGGGAAATTTGAGATCAAAGCCTTTGCTGCCCCCGGCCTTCGTGCCCAAGAGATTGTTCTCGAAATCCGGCAGCAGGCGGCCTTCGCCCAGCACCGCATATTGATTATCGGCTTTGCCGCCATCAAACGCGACGCCGTCAATAGTTCCCACGTAGCTGATTTGCAAGCGATCGCCGTTTTGCGCGGCACGGTCCGCTTTATCAAAAGTCACACGTTGCTTGCGCATGATTTCCAGCGTCTTGTCTACTTCCGCGTCGCCGACGTCGAGTTTGACGCGATCGATGGTCTTACCGGCGATATCGCCCACAGCGATTTCCGGATAGACCTCGAATGTCGCGCTATATTGAAACTCAGCCGCACCGTCCGCCGGGGTTGCCGGATCAAATTTCGGATAGCCCGCGACACGCAGATTCTGCTGACGCACGGCATCACCGAAACTTTTTTCGATGGTTGCGCCCAGCACTTCTTGCCGCACTTGCGCGCCGTACTGTTGCTGCACTACCTTAAACGGCACTTTGCCGGGACGGAATCCCGGCATCTTGGCCGTGCGTCCGATGTGCTTGAGACGGGACTGCACCTCGGTTTCAATTTCCGCCAACGGCACGGCCACGCTCAAACGCCGCTCCAGACCACTTAGTGTTTCAAGATTCGCTTGCATGAACTGCTGTTCCTTATATTCAAAATCGGTTACTGGTGCGAAAGAAGGGACTCGAACCCCCACGCCTTTCGGCGCCAGAACCTAAATCTGGTGCGTCTACCAATTCCGCCACTTTCGCTTGTGTTGCCCTATTCGCAATGCAGCATGAAGCGCCAACGTTCAGCCCCCAGCAGTCCCTTCCATCGCAACTGCCCGATTGTAATATACTCGCCACTTTAACGACACCCCGCGATGCTTGCAATTTTGTTGAGATATACACAGCAAGCTATTGTTTAAACTAGATGTTTTTGCAACAAGATGGCCGTCGATCACTACGAGAATTTCCCGGTCGCCTCCATCCTGATGCCTCCGCGCTTCCGGCGCCCGATCGGCCTGATCTACCGCTTTGCACGAGAATCCGACGATTTTGCCGATGAAGGCGACCTGTCGCCCGCCGAACGCCTTACCCTTCTGGACAGCTTTAATCGCGAACTCGACCGCATCGAAGCCGGTCAGGCGCCTGGCATTCCCTGGTTTTACGACCTCGCCGGCATCATCCGCGAACACGCTCTGCCGGTACAACTTTTTCGTGATCTGCTGTCCGCATTTTCGCAGGATGTGGTTCAAGAACGCTATGCGGACTATCCCGAAGTGCTCGACTACTGCCGCCGCTCGGCGAATCCGATCGGCCGCCTGCTGCTGTTACTCTACGGCGCCGCGACGCCACAGAATGATGCATGGAGCGATGCCATCTGTTCCAGCCTCCAACTCATCAATTTCTGGCAGGATGTCGCCATCGACTATAAAAAGAACCGGATTTACTTTCCGCAGGACGAAATGACGCAATACGGCATCACCGAATCGCACATCGCCCATGCTACGGCTAACGACACGTGGCACAAATTCTTGAGTTTTCAGGTGAATCGAACGCGGCAATTCCTGCATTCCGGTGCGCCGCTGGGACGCGTGCTCAAAGGCCGCCTGGGATTGGAAATGCGCATGATCATAGCCGGTGGCGACCGCATTCTGACCAAAATCGAGAATGTGAATTACGATATATTCCAGCGTCGGCCCGTGTTGAAACCGCACGACTGGTTGCTGATGTTCGCACGCTCGGCCTTCTAAGTCGGAATAATGACGCCAGACGAATACTGCCAGAAGAAAGCCGTAGCCTCGGGCTCCAGCTTCTACTACAGCTTTTTGTTTTTGCCGCCTGAACGCCGTCGCGCCATCACCGCGCTGTACGCTTACTGCCGCGAAGTCGATGATGTGGTTGATGAATGCACCGACGCCGGCGTGGCGCGCGTAAAACTCGCATGGTGGCGCGACGAAATCGGCAAACTGTACGCGGGAGGGCCACAACATCCTGTCACTCAGGCGCTCGCCCCTGCCGTGGCAACCTACGGTATCCAGCAGCAACACATGCTCGAGCTCATCGATGGCATGGCGATGGACCTTGACTACAATCGCTATCCCGATTTCGACACCTTGAAAGGCTATTGTCACAAAGTGGCAGGCGTCGTTGGCCTGATGTCGGCCAGTGTCTTTGGATATACCGACAAACACACGCTGGAATACGCCGCAGAACTCGGCCTCGCATTCCAGCTCACTAACATCATTCGTGACGTGGGCGAAGACGCGCGCATCAATCGCATTTACCTGCCGCTGGATGAACTGGAGAAATTCGGCGTTGTCGAAGGCGATATTCAGGCCACGCGCGAAACCGAGAATTTTCAGAAACTGATGACCTTCCAGATCGAGCGCGCACTCGCGCATTACGACAGCGCCTTCGCCAAACTGCCCGCGTGCGACCGCAAACCACAGATTGCCGGCGTCATCATGGCCGGCATTTACCGCACGCTGCTGGAAGAAATCCGCGACGATGGCTGCCACGTTTTGAAGCAACGCACCTCGCTCACGCCGATACGCAAACTGTGGATTGCGTCAAAGACGTGGCTCAAAGGCTGACACAATGATCATGCGAAACATTTTCCGATCCACCTTGTTGGCAGTGGCGGCCGGCTTTCTACCTATGGCTGCTCACTCGCAAGCGCCGGCCGCGCAGAATCAGGCGGTGCCGCCTGCCACATCGGAAAACGCCCGTGACGTGCTCGCGCGCGTACGCCCCGCCGTCATTCAGATAAAAGGCTTTTTCGGCACCAACACCGCGCAGGCTTTTCACGGCACCGGTTTTGCCGTCGCGGAAGGCGGCACGTTCATGACCAACTATCACGTGGTGGCGCAGCAGGTGCAGTTCCCCGACAAATACCGGCTCGAATATCGCACCCCGGACGGGAAGACGGGAAAAATTACCGTACTCGCCGTTGACGTGCGGCACGATCTGGCAGTCGTACGCGCCGCCGAACATGCTCCCGCACCGCTCAAGCTTGAATCTGCGGCGCTGGCTAAAGGCGAACGCGCCTATTCCGTCGGCTTTCCGCTCGACGTAGGTCTCACCATCACCGAGGGCGTATCGAATGGCCGCGTCGAAGATTCGTTTGACCCGCGCATTCATTATTCAGGCGCGATCAACGGCGGCATGTCGGGCGGGCCGGCGTTCAACGCGGCCGGCAATGTCATCGGCGTGAATGTTTCCGGCTATCGCTTCGAGCAACTGGTGAGCTTTCTCGTTCCCGCGGAACACGCGCAGGCGCTGCTCGACCGTTCGAACAATCCTAAACCACGCGCCAGCGGACTACGCACTGAAGTAACGACGCAAATGCGCGCACACGCCGCCACATTGCTCGGTGCACTCAAAGGCGAGATGCTCACACAGCCTACCGCCGGCTATCGGCTTCCCGCCAAGCTAGCGCCGTTTATTGACTGTAATGCGTCGGGAGATCCTACGCCGGGACAGCCCGTACAAATGGTACGCATCAGTTGCGCGGCCAAAGCGGGGCTTTACGTTCAGCAAGGCCTCTATAGCGGCGATCTGAAATATTCGCACTTTGTGCTCACCACCGACAAGCTCGACGCCTGGCGCTTTGCACACAAGCTATCCGAGGTGGCATCCGCTACCGGCGCCTACGGCTCGCGCCGTCATGTGGGCCCCTTCTCTTGCGAGAACCGCAATGTGCGGCTGAAAGGGTTCGATGCCAGCGTGATGGTGTGCGTGCGTAGCTACCGCAAGCTCGAAGGTCTCTATGACTTCACCGTGCGCGTGAGCAGCCTGAATGGATCAAAGCGCGGGTTCGCCAGCCATCTTGACATGTACGGCCTCGATTTCGACGCCGGCATGGGCTTCATAAAACGGTATACCGAAGCCATGGAGTGGCAGCCATGAGCGTTGATACGGTACTGATCGAAATCCTCGGCAGCCACGGTCGCGTGCAGACACGCGAGCGCGTTGCGCTCAGCGGCGAGCAACGGACGTTTACCATCGGACGCAGCGTGTCTGCCGATGTCACGCTGGACGATGCGCACGCTGCCGCCCTGCACGCGTCGGTGGAAATTACGGCTGACGGCAAAATACTGGTCAGCGATCTCGGATCGGTGAATGGCATTGTTGTTGCCGGTAAGCGCCAGCATGAAACAAAGAATCTGGCGCTTGCGGATGGCATGTTGCAAATCGGCCGCACGCACTTGCGTGTGCGCACCACTCACGAAAAACTTCCTCCCGAGAAACCCGATCAATTGCGCCCGGCATCGATGCTGCGCGATCCGGCGTGGATCGCAGGCGCTGGCGCGCTGGTGAGCGGTATGCAACTTGCCTATGGTGGTTGGCTCGCCGCGCCGCGCGATCTGGCCACCGTTATCGTCACCACGCTGATTTCCGGCGCACTGGCGGCGGGCGCATGGATAGCCTTCTGGGCGCTACTCTCGCGCGTCATGCAAAGTGAGTGGCGCTGGCTGCGTCATGCTTCGATATTTTTGGGCGTAGCAGCCGTGTTCGTCGCGATAAACGGTATCATGGACTTAGGTTGGTTCATGTTTTCGCTGCCGCAGTGGAGTACGCGCGCGGCATGGATAGGTGCCATCGCGTTTGGCTGCGCGTTATATTTGCACCTGATACATGCATCCAGCATCACCACGCGCAGTGCCGCACTGGTGGCGTGCATCATTCCCGTGCTGTCGGGCGGCACTGGTCAATGGGTACAAGCGCGCTATCAAATGCGCGACGTCAACCACATCGCGACCAGCGTGCGTATCTATCCGCCGTCGTTGCGGCTGCGCGCTGCCGGTACGGGAGCGGATTATTTCCGCGACACAACTGCATTACGCGATGCCGCGGACAAAACGCGCAAAGCCATACGCGCGGATGACGAAGAAGACGAGTCTGCGGACGACGAATAACCACGGAAGACTACTTATGAACCTGCTACTCGCTGATAAAACCGCCCTCGTCACCGGCGCCAGCCAAGGCATAGGCCGCGCCATCGCCAAAGGCTTGGCCGCCGAAGGCGTGCAGACTTGCGTCGTCGCCAGACGCAAAAACCTGCTCGATGAGCTGGCCGCCGAAATCGTCGCAGCCGGCGGCAAAAAGCCGCAAATCGTAGTGATCGATGTGATGGAAACCGATGCTCCCACGCGCCTGGCACTAGCCGCCGAAAAAGCGCTGGGCAAAATCGACATCCTCATCAACAGCGCCGGTGGCAGCAAAGGACAAATCCACGTCGATACACCCGATAGCGCGTGGGACGAATCAATGACACTCAACTTCGTGCGCGTGCGCCAGCTAACCCACGCTGTGCTCCCCGGCATGATGCAGCGAAAATGGGGCCGCATCATCAACATCAGCGGCAAATCCGAACCCGAATACCTGATCGCCGCCACACCCACCAAAGCCGCGATACACGCCTGGTCCAAAGGCCTGTCACGCGAAGTCGGCCCGCACGGCGTCACGGTGAATTGCATTCCACCGGGCCGCATCATGAGCGAACAAATCCGCCGCAAATACTCGCCGGAGTTTCGCGCGGAGCAATCGCGCACTGAAATCCCCGTGGGGCGTTATGGCGAGCCGGAGGAACTGGCGGCACTGGCGGTGTTTTTGGCTTCGCCGGTTGCGGCGTACGTCACAGGAACCGTGATGCCGGTGGATGGCGGGTTGAGGAAGTACGCTTTCTAGATGCGCCAGCACTTACTCGCTACCGCTGTTGTTATCACCATAGGCATAGTGACATACCTTGTAACAACGGCTCTAGTTACTCGCGCAGATAACGAGGGAATGTATTTTGCAGTATTAGGGCTTCCCGTCGTTATAGTGGGCGAAGTAGCTTGCTATGTTGCTTTTCGCACGGTAGCAAGAGAAGCTCTTTCAATGTTTGCATTGATGGCGGCTGGAGGATCAGCCGGGGCTTTACCGGTCTTAGTTTCGGCAAGTGCGATTCCAGTGGTACACAGTTTTGAGGTAGATCCGTTGATTGCCATGGGTATCGCAATTATTGTTGTGTCTGTATTGATAGGAGTATTTTTTGGTTGCCTTTGGCGCGCTGCCAACAAGCGCGGTCCGTAGCACGCGTAGTTCCGACAGACTATCCTCCCTGCCGTCATCACTGTCGGAACCGCTGCGCGTCCCGACCCACTTGTCTATAATTTCGCCGTGAATCGCACGTTCAGGAACCACCACCATGCAAACTAAAATTCCCTGCGTCATCATGCGCGGCGGCACGTCGCGCGGCCCGTTTTTTCATTTGTCTGATCTGCCTTCCGACACTGCCACACGCGATACCGTGTTGCTGTCGGTGATGGGTTCGCCGCACGAGATTCAGGTGGATGGCATCGGCGGGTCGCATTCGGTGACGAGCAAGGTGGCGATGATCAGCAAATCGCAGCGGCCCGGTGTGGATGTGGATTATTTATTCGCACAGGTAGAAATCAACGAGCAGCGCGTCGACACCAAACCCAACTGCGGCAATATGCTGGTGGCGGTGGGACCGTTTGCCATTGATCAGGGATTGGTCCCCGCAAAAGACGGCGAAACACCGGTGCGCATTTTCAACGTCAACACGCAATCGATGGTGGAAGCGATTGTGCAAACGCCCGGCGGCGAGGTGAATTACGAAGGCACTGCCTCTATCGACGGCGTGCCCGGCACCGCCGCGCCGGTGGGCATCAACTTTACCGCCGCTATCGGCTCGGTGACCAAAAAACTGCTGCCAACTGGCAAACCGCTGGAGGTGATCGACGGCGTTGAAGTGAGTTGCGTCGATGTGGCGATGCCAGTGGTCTGGATGCGCGCAGACGCGTTCGGCAAAACCGGATACGAGACCGCCAACGAACTCGATGCCGACAAGGCACTGTTCAAACGCATGGAGGCGATCCGCATCAAAGCGGGCGTAATGATGGGCATGGGCGATGTGTCGAAATCCGTGGTGCCGAAGATCGGGCTCCTCGCACCGCCACGCCACGGCGGCACGATTACCTCGCGTTACTTTGTGCCCGACTCATGCCACAAAGCGCACGCCGTCACCAGTACCGTGTGTCTCGCATCGGCGTGTGCGATTCCCGGCACCGTTGCCGGAAAAATCGCAGACCGCGCCGGGCTCACCCTAGCGCCCCAAGGCATGATTGAAATCGAGCACCCGTCGGGAAAGATCGCTATCGACCTTGATGCCGATTTCACCGATGGCAAGCAGGTGCTTCGCCGTGCTGCCCTGGTGCGCACCGCGCGGCGCATTTTTGAAGGCAAAGTGAATGTGCCCAGCGCCGTTTGGGCAGGTAAATGAGCACGCCGAGCCAGTATATTAATTACTTGTTTTTAAACACTACTTATAAAAATCATCGGCGTGTCTAACCCACCCCAGCGGGTCGCGATCATCGGTGGCGGCTACGCCGGTATGGCTGCGGCCGTCACGCTGGCAGAGCGGCACGTGCCCGTCACCGTGTATGAAGCCGGCGCTACCCTCGGTGGCCGCGCGCGCCGCGTCGAGATCAACGGCGTCACGCTCG
Source organism: Burkholderiales bacterium (assembly GCA_040081205.1). Taxonomy (GTDB): domain Bacteria; phylum Pseudomonadota; class Gammaproteobacteria; order Burkholderiales; family SG8-41; genus UBA5216. The sequence goes on from JBEBHE010000140.1 coordinate 10,095, forward strand.
ATAACGGACTGCACATACTCATCGGCGCATATCGCGAAACACTGCGACTGATTGCGCAGGTGCATCCTTCTCCTGCAAATGCGCTGCTACCCTTGTTACGTCTACCGCTGGATTGGCACATGCACGACCATTTGCATTTGCGCGCGCCCAAACTGCCTGCGCCTTTGCATCTGGTCGCCGCGTTGCTGACAGCCGAAGGGGCTAACTGGCGCGAACGCTGGGCAGCGATACGCATGATGCGCTCGTTGCGCGGCGCGAATTTTCAATTGGCGCAGGATACGACGGTCGCTGCCTTGCTTCAAAAATACGCGCAAGGATCAGCGCTCACGCAGCATCTGTGGAATCCATTGTGCGTGTCCGCACTCAACACGCCGCCTGACAAAGCCTCGGCGCAATTGTTTCTGAATGTGCTGCGTGATGGGCTGAATGCCGACCGCGCCGGCAGCGATTTGCTGATTGCGCGAGTTGACCTCAGCGCGCTGTTTCCCGAACCGGCGGCGGATTACGTGCGCGCGCAGGGTGGGGAAGTATTCACCAGCCACCGTGTTACGGCTGTCGATCCCGTTACCGGCGGTTTTCGCGTCATTACCAGCACTGACACAAGAACGTTCAGCCACGTAATTTGCGCCCTGCCGCCGCATCAGGTGGCAGCGTTTCTCACCGGCATCAGTGCCTTGTCCGAATCCATGGAAATGGTGCAGACGCTGGCATATCAGCCGATCACGAGCGTGTACTTGCAGTTCAGTGGTCACGTACGCCTGCCCACTCCGATGATCGGCCTGGCCGACGGCATCGCGCACTGGCTGTTCGATCGTGAAGCCATCTGCGGGCAACACGGCTTGATCGGCGCGGTGATCAGCGCCGAAGGATCACATCAGGATTTAACCCAGGAAGCACTCGGCGAGCGCGTTCATGCGGAATTGGCCGCAAAGTTCGGCCCGCTGCCCCCGCTGCAATGGCAGCGCGTCATCAGCGAAAAGCGCGCCACATTTTCCGCGACACCGGGCTTGCGCCGTCCTGCACAGAAAACGCCGCTGGCGAATTTTTGGCTGGCCGGTGATTACACTTC
>JBEBHE010000438.1:0-2970 GCA_040081205.1 Burkholderiales bacterium
GAACGCAGGCAATTCGCGTGCGACGCGTGCAACCCGCCGCGTCATCTTCGGCGGCTTGCCCAACAATACCTCCAGCGCCATATCCACCGCGTTGTTGCCGAACACTGCGTCGCTTACCGTCAGTTGCTGCTCGGCAGTTGTCGTACCGACCACTGCGTACGGGCAACGCTCGCGGGCGCAGATTGCTTCGAATGCGGGCAACGCCGCCGGTGTTATCGCCAGCACATAGCGTTCTTGCGCTTCGTTACACCAGATCTGCATCGGCGACATGCCCGGCTCTTCGCTGGGAATGCTGCGCAAGTCAAAATGTCCGCCGCTCCCGGCGCCATGCACGATCTCAGGCAAAGCGTTCGACAAGCCGCCGGCGCCAACATCGTGTATCGACAAAATCGGATTCGCATCACCCAGCGCCCAGCAACGATCGATCACTTCCTGTGCGCGCCGCTGCATCTCTGGATTGCCGCGCTGCACCGAATCAAAATCAAGGTCTGCCAAATTCGCGCCCGTATCCATGCTGGACGCCGCGCTGCCGCCGAGCCCGATCAACATGCCGGGGCCGCCCAACTGGATCAGCAGCGAACCAGGCGACGGATCCAATTTCTGCACGTGGCGAGCCGCGATGTTGCCCACGCCGCCCGCGATCATGATCGGCTTGTGATAGCCGCGCATTTCGCCCGCAACGTTTTGTTCATAGGTGCGAAAATAGCCAGCGAGATTCGGCCGGCCAAATTCATTGTTAAAAGCCGCCCCGCCAATCGGACCTTCGATCATGATTTGCAGCGCGGAACTGATGCGTTCCGGCTTGCCGTATCCATCGCGCTCCCACGGCTGTACAAAGTCTGGAATGTTGAGATTCGACACTGAAAATCCGGTCAGCCCCGCTTTGGGCTTTGAGCCCCGTCCCGTGGCGCCCTCATCGCGGATTTCGCCGCCCGAGCCTGTCGCGGCACCTGGGAACGGCGCAATTGCCGTGGGATGATTGTGCGTCTCCACTTTCATCAGAATGTGCGTGTCATCCTCCATGAAATGGTACGCGCCGTTCTCTGCCGGATAAAAACGCTCGACCCGAGCGCCTTCAATCACCGATGAATTGTCCGAATACGCCACCACCGTGCCGCGCGGATTTTTGGCGTGTGTGGTGCGAATCATGCCGAACAGCGAGATATCTTGCACTGTACCGTCAATCACCCAGTCGGCATTAAAAATCTTATGGCGGCAATGCTCCGAATTCGCCTGCGCGAACATCATCAGTTCGACATCGGTCGGATTGCGATGAATGCGCCTGAAGTTTTGAACGAGGTACTCGATCTCATCATCCGATAACGCCAACCCCAACACGCGATTCGCTTGCGCCAGCGCGGATACGCCACCGCCGAGAATATCCACGGTTTTGAGCGGCTTCGGCTCGAAACGCTGAAACAATTGATTCGCATTGTCCATCGTGGTGAATACGACTTCGGTCATGCGATCATGTATAAGCGGCGTCAATACCGCACGCACCTGTTCACGCGGCATTCCGTTTACCCAGTACGCCGTGCCGCGTTCGATGCGCTGCACAGCATCCAGGCCGCAATGCCGGGCAATATCGGTCGCCTTGGAAGACCATGGTGAAATCGTGCCCGGCCGCGGCGTCGCCAGCAAGAGTTCTCCTCGCGCATCATCCACGCAGGAAACCGGCCCATAGGTCAATATGCGTTCGAGTCGCTCGTGCTCCGACACCGTCAGCGCACGCGATATTTTGACAAAATGCCAAAATTCCGCATGCAGTGAAAGCGATGAAAGCGACGCAGGTAGCGACTGCAGAAGTTTTACGAGACGAAAATCAGATAGAGCCCGACGGCCCCGGAGACGCAGAATCATCGCTATAAAGACGCTGTAAAGCCTTATTGTACCACCGCTTTTCCGCTAAACTGGCTCATCATGCCAATCAAAATAGGCCACAGCACTCCACTCTATCTGACGAATGATATTCGGCAGATCGAATCGCGCTACGCACATATTCCACTGATGGAGCGCGCCGGCCTTGCTGCGGCGCAGTTCGCGCGCACCCTGGCGTCCGATAGCGGCAAGCCGATTCTGATATTGGCCGGGCCTGGGAATAATGGCGGTGATGCGTTTATGGTCGCGCGCTACCTCAAGCAATGGTTTTTTACCGTCATCGTGGTGTTCGACGGCGATCCTGCGAAATTGCCGCGTGATGCCGCTGCCGCTTACGCGCTGTGGTTTGCTGCGGGCGGCGCAACCGTTGAGCACCTACCGGCTGCTGATGATTTTGCGCTTGTCATTGATGGACTATTCGGTATCGGCCTGTCGCGCGACATTGAAGGTCATTACGCAGAGTGGATCGGCACGATCAATGCACTGCACGCATCGGTGCTGGCTATCGATATCCCCAGCGGCCTCGATGCCGATACAGGCCGCGTGCATGGCTGCTGCGTGCGTGCAACACACACCATCACTTTTATCGGTGCGAAGCCGGGCCTGTTGACGCTTGATGGGCCAGATCACTGCGGCACGCTTTATGTGGATAGTCTCGGTCTCGATGGCGATGCAGGTAGTGCGCCGGGCTACGTGTCAGGCGCGGCCACGCATGCGCTCACGCCACGCCTGCGCAACACGCACAAAGGCAGTCACGGCAGCGTCGGCATCATCGGCGGTGACACCGGCATGGTGGGCGCGGCTTTGCTTGCTGGACGTGCTGCATTGAAACTCGGCGCTGGCCGCGTGTACGTGGGATTGATTTCGCGTGACGCGCCAGCGGTGGATTCCGTGCAATCGGAACTGATGCTGCGCTCGGCCGGTGCAGTTTTAAAACTGGATCATTTAAGTTGCCTCGCGATCGGCCCGGGTTTGGGTCAGTCACCCGATGCTACGTTCTATCTGCAATGGACGCTGGAATCGGCGCTGGTATCAAAACTGCCTCTGGTAATCGATGCTGATGCGCTCAACATCATCGCCACGAACGATAAG
>JBEBHE010000439.1:0-2969 GCA_040081205.1 Burkholderiales bacterium
GGCGCAATGCCCGCTGCTGCTGGTGCGTGGCGGGTAGCGGAACAAGGCTCAGGCCGCGACTGATTTACATGCCGTAATCCGGCGCGCCGCCCGCCGGCATCATCGCCGCCTTGGGTTTTTCGGCGATCACGCAGTCGGTGGTGAGGATCAGGCTCGCAATTGACGCAGCGTTCTGCAGGCCCAGGCGCGTGACCTTGGTGGGGTCGATCACGCCCATCGCCGGCATATCGCCGTACTCGCCGGTGGCGGCGTTGTAGCCGTAGTTGCCGGTTGCGTGCAGGACTTTTTCGATTACTACCGACGGTTCCCCGCCCGCGTTCTTTACGATTTGCCGCAGCGGTTCTTCGAGCGCGCGGCGCACGATTTTGATGCCGGCATTTTGCGCCATGTTTTCCGCTTTGAGCGTGTCGAGAATCAGGCCCGCGCGCAGGAACGCGATGCCGCCGCCCGGTCCTATGCCTTCGGCGACTGCAGCGCGCGTGGCGTGCAGGGCATCTTCCACGCGCGATTTTTTCTCTTTCATTTCCAGTTCGGTGGAGGCGCCGACTTTGATTAACGCCACGCCGCCGGCGAGCTTGGCAATGCGTTCCTCGAATTTTTCTTTGTCGTAGTCACTGGTGGATTTTTCGAGTTCCGCCTTGATCTGCGCGATGCGCGCCTTGATTTTTGGCTGATCGCCTTCGCTGCCGATAAGCGTGGTGTTTTCCTTATCGACCTCGATGCGGCGTGCGTGCCCCAGACTTTCGATGGTGGCTTTTTCGAGCTTGAGTCCGGTTTCTTCCGCGATCACCGTCGCGCCGGTGACGATGGCAATGTCTTCCAGCATGGCCTTGCGGCGGTCGCCGAAGCCCGGCGCTTTTACGGCACACACCTTGAGCAGCCCGCGCATGGCGTTGATGACCAGCGTCGCGAAAGCTTCGCCGGTGACATCCTCGGCGATGATCAGCAGCGGCTTGTTGACCTTGATGATCTGCTCCAGCAATGGCAGCAGTTCGTGGATGGCGCCGATGGGTTTTTCGTGGATCAGCACATACACGTCGTCGAGCACCACGCGCTGTTTTTCCGGATCATTGATGAAGTAGGGCGACAGAAAGCCGCGGTCGAATTGCAGGCCTTCCACAGCCTCGAGTTCGTTGACCATGCCGCGGCCGTCTTCGGTCTTGATCACGCCGCTGTCGCCGACCGTGGCCATCGCCCTGGCGATGATTTCACCGATGGCCTTGTCGCCGTTGGCTGAGATGGTGCCGACCTGCGCGATTTCCTGATTGGTCGAACACGGCCGCGAATTTTTTTTGAGTTCGGCCACCACCGCTTCGACCGCCATATCGATGCCGCGTTTGATATCCATCGGGTCGAGGCCTGCGGCGACGTACTTCATGCCTTCCTGCACGATGGCTTGCGCGAGCACGGTGGCGGTCGTGGTGCCGTCGCCGGCCATCTCGGAAGTCTTGGAGGCGACTTCTTTCGCCATCTGCGCACCGAGGTTCGCGAAGCGGTCTTCGAGTTCGACTTCTTTTGCCACGATGACGCCGGAGTTGATGAGCGTTGGCGTGCCAAAGCCGCGATCCAGAACAACCGTGCGGCCTTTGGGGCCGAGCGTCACCTTTACCGCCTCGGCCAACGTATTCAGACCTTCGACAATACTTTCGCGCGCATCATCGCGAAATTTGATGAGTTTGGCAGCCATGGTTAATCGCCTTTTCGGTTAGTGCATGCCGCACGGTGCGGCTACGTAACGAATCGTAGGCGAGGCGTTGGATCGCGCAGTTGACGTATGTCAACTTGCGATGGTCTGGCGTGAGGGTGTGCAGTCTGAGGTTATTTTTTCGTAAGTATTTGTTTTTAAATATATTTTTATTGACATGTGAAAGTGGATTCAACGCGGTGTGTGCCGGCTCGTACGCAACACACGCAGGCCGTTACGCGTGCCGTGCCGCTTAATGGCGCGTAGAGGCCAGCAAGCCCACGAGGGCAACCGCTGAAAACATCGCGCCTGCATAGAAAGTCATCGCCGGGCCGAACAGCGTCCACAAGCCGCCGGCGATGACGCTGGCGGCGAGCAGGGCAACGCCGGTAATCAGATGGAACATGCCGAATGCGGTGCCGCGCAGATCGTCGGGCGCCGTGTCGGCGATGATCGCGGTCATGATGCCCTGCGTTGCGCCCATGTGCAGTCCCCACAACGCGGCGCCCGCGCTTACGATCCAGGCATTTGACGCGAGCGCGAGTGTCAGGTCGGCCGCAATCAGTACGCCGATACCGCCGGTAAGCAGCACTTTGCGGTTGATCTTGTCGGAGAGAATGCCGAAAGGATAAGCGCTCGCGGCGTACACCACATTCATGACGATGAGGATCACGGGAACCCAGGTCACCGCGAGCCCGACATTTTCCGCGCGCAGCAGCAAAAACGCTTCCGAGAAGCGCGCGAGCGTCAGCAGCGTGCCCAGCGCGGTGATGTGCCAGAACAGCCGGGGCAGCCGCGCAATTTCGCTGCGTTGAACCGGAAATCGCCGCGTGTTGCGCGGGCGTTCAGAATCATGTGCCGGTTCACGCGTTGGTTCGTGCTCGCGCACGCCAAAAACGATCAGCGCAACGCACACCAGTGCGGGAATCACTGCAATCCAAAACACCAGACGAAAGTTATTGACGGTTGCCGCCATCAACACCAGTGCCAGCAGCGGTCCGATAAATGCACCGGCGGTGTCCATCGATTGCCGCAGACCATAGGCGGCGCCGCGTAATGCCGGCGGCGTGACATCGGCAATCAAGGCGTCGCGCGGCGCGCCGCGAATGCCCTTACCGATGCGGTCGATAAAACGCGCGGTGAGTATTTCTCCGACGCCGCTGGCGAGCGGAAACAGCGGCTTGGTCAGTGCCGCCAAGCCGTATCCCAGCACCAGCAGCGGTTTGCGGCGGCCGAGCCAGTCGCTGATCGCGCCGGAAAATACTTTGGCGATGGCGGCGGTCGC
>JBEBHE010000440.1:0-2959 GCA_040081205.1 Burkholderiales bacterium
GGGTCACCGGCCCAGGCCCAGGAATATCCGTCGAAGGCCATCACGATAACGCTGGTGCTCGCGGCAGGCACCGGCCTCGATGTGGTTGCCCGCACGTGGGGTGAACAAATCGCGCAAGCACTGGGCAAACCCGTTGTCTTCGACAACCGGCCCGGCGCCAACGGCATCGTCGCGATCAATGCGTTGAAGAATGCCCCTGCCGACGGCCATGCACTGCTGGTGGGCACCAGCGCTGCGCTCGCGCTCAACCAGACCACGTATAAACAGTTGCCCTATGATTCGGCGAAGGATTTCATTCCGGTATCGCTGTATCTGAAATCGCCGTTCGTTCTGATCGTGCATCCATCACTGCCGGTGCGATCCGTGAATGAGCTGGCGGCATACGTCAAAGCGCGGCCCGGTCAACTCAGCTACAGTTCCACCGGGCCTGGCGGCGCGCCGCGCCTGGCCACCGAGATGTTCGCGCAGCATTTTGGCCTGAATATTATTCATGTGCCTTACAAAAACAGTCCGCAAGCCATTATGGATATCGCGGCCGGCCATGTGCAGCTCGGCTTCGCCGAAGCCGGCGCTTCGCAGCATTTGATACGCGATAAACGGCTGCGCGCACTCGCTGTATCCACGCTCACGCGGTTCAATTCCCTGCCGGAGGTGCCCACGCTCGCGGAAGCCGCCGCGCGACCCGGACTTGAAGCAGTGTCGTGGCACGCACTGGTCGCACCCTCCCAAACCCCACGCGCTGTCGTCAATCGGCTGCACGGCGAAATGGCACGCATCCTCAAAATGCCCGACGTGAACAAAACGATTTCAAATCTTGACCTGATTCCCGTCGCCCCGGTATCCATCGAAGAACATCAGCAGTACATCGCAGCCGAAACAAAAAAATGGGGTGCGCTGATTACCAAGCTGGGCTTGGCAGGATCCCAGTAGAACGCCGGTGCAATCTCAGCGCAACCGCGACAGAAAATACGCCAGATCGCCGATCTGCTCATCACTCACTGAATGCAGCACATCGGACATCGCGGCATCGTAGCCGCGCCGCGTATTGGCTTTGTATTCGCGCAGCGTTTTGGCGAGATAGTCTTCGCGCTGCCCTGCAATGCGCGGCACGTTTTCGCCACCGGCGTAGTTTCCGCCGTGACAAATATTGCAGCGATTTTGTTCGGCAAGCGTGCGCGCCGCATCCATGCGCGCCGCGGCAGGCGCACCAGCGGCAGGCTGTGGCGGCGGCAATTTTGAAATCGCCTCGGCCAGCGCCTTGATATCGTTGTTGCTGATACCCTGCGTCAGCTGATTCATCAGCGGCACTGCGCGTATTTTTTCGCGGAACATGAAAATCTGGATGTTCAGGAAAAAAGCCGGCTGCGCACCGAGCGACGGCGTCAGCGGCACATTCGATTGCCCATTCTCGCCGTGACACGCCAAACAGGTCGTCAGCCGCTCCGGCACCGATTGCGCGGCGGCAGGCACGGCACCCCACAAAAACAGCGCGGCGGCAACCACACCATTGGCAACGCCGCCGCGCACGACTTCCAAAAATTGCCTCAAATGAATCAGCGCTTTTGCGGGCCGTAGGTCACGCGATACACGGCGCCGGCGTGGTCATCCGATACCAGCATCGAACCATCCTTCATCACAGCCACATCGACCGGACGGCCAAGATAACCATTGTTCACCAGGAACCCCGTCATGAACACCTCTTGTGACTTTACCGTGCCGTTCGGATTCAGGCGCACCACAATGATGTCTCCGCCGATTTTTTTGGTGCGGTTCCACGAGCCGTGGCGCGCAATAAAAATTGCATTTTTGTAGCCGGGGAACATGTTGCCGGTGTAGAAGCGCATGCCGAGCGCGGAAGAATGCGGCCCCAACAACGCGGCAGGCTTCACGTAATCGTCACATGACTTTCCCCAGCCTGTCTCACGGTCGGTAAACGTGCCGTTGTGGCAATACGGAAAACCAAAATGCTGGCCTTGCTTCGTCACACGATTCAATTCGTCCTCCGGCAGATCTTCCGACAGCCAATCGCGGCCATGCTCGGTGAAATAAAGTTCTTTCGTCAGCGGGTTCCAGTCAAAGCCCACCGAGTTGCGGACACCGCGCACGTAAACCTCCGCGCCGCTGCCGTCGAGATTCATGCGGCGGATCTGTGCATTTTCCGCAGGCGGCTCGCAGATATTGCACGGCGCGCCGACATTGATGTAGAGCTTATCGTCAGGCCCAATACCGATATAACGCCAGCCGTGCGACGCATGATTCGGCAGGTCATCGTAAATCACCACCGGCTTCGGCGGATTGTCCAGATTGTCTTCTATGTTGTCGAAGCGATTGATCTTGGTGCCTTCCGCGACATACAGCGCGCCTTTATGGAAGGCCAGCCCGTTGGGCCTGTCCATCCCGGACGCAATCACTTTGGTTTCGCGTTTGCCGCCCTTGTCGGTAATCGCATACACCTTGTCAAGCAACCGGTTCGACACAAACACGGTGCCTTTGTCGCCGATGCGCAGCGTGCGTGCGTTGCCGATGCCGTGCGCATAGACCTCGACATTGAAGCCTTTGGGCACCGTGAGTTTCGGCAAATCGCTTTCGGGCACACCCATAGGCGGCGGCGCCACGTTCGCGAGTCGCTTGCCGATTTCCGCGCTCGGAATATCGCCTCGCCCCGGCACCAGCGTCGGCGCGGGCTGCATGCTGGGAATCGGCTTGGATGCCGCCGGTTTGGGCGCGTCCGCCGGTTGCTGCGCGTTCGTCACCGGCGCATGGAACGTTGCGGTAATCAGACCCGCGAACATCACACCACGTAATTTCAGTAGATTGTTTTTCATGGCACTTTTCCCCCTGTGTGAACGTGAAGACTTTAGATGAGGCTCAAATCGACCGCCCGCGCCTTCAGCGTGGAATCAGACTTTAGCACGGCTTTCTGCACCTTGGCTGTCGGCGTGTGCGGCAACGCATCGAC
>JBEBHE010000441.1:0-2950 GCA_040081205.1 Burkholderiales bacterium
GCGGGCGTGGTGAATGGCGCCAAAAGTTTTTTCACACAGGCGTTTCCCGAATACTGGTTGTATGTGCTGGGACTCCTGTTTATTCTGGTGACGCTCTTCATGCCGCAGGGCATTGTCGGGCTGTTGAGCAAATTCAGCAAACGGCGTTCGGCGAAATGACGGGCACCACCACAGCGACTGACACGGCAACGCCCGCCGCCGATGAGTTGTCCGCGGCTTATACGCACACGGTCACGCCGGGGCAGCTCGATGTGTCGCACGGCGTTGTACTGTACCTCGACAACATCAGCGTCAGTTTCGACGGCTTCAAGGCACTGAATAATCTGTCGCTCGCGATTGATGCGGGTGAGTTGCGATGTGTGATTGGCCCCAACGGCGCCGGCAAGACCACCATGATGGACGTAATTACCGGCAAGACGCGGCCTGATTCCGGCACCGCGTTCTTTGGGCAGACGATTGATTTAAAACAATACTCCGAAGTGGAAATCGCGCACGCCGGCATCGGACGCAAATTCCAGAAACCCACCATTTTTGAACATCACACCGTGTTCGAGAATCTGGAGCTGGCGATGAAAGCGGACAAGCGCGTGATCAAGACGCTGTTTGCGCGGCTCACCGGTGAGCAGCGCGACCGCATTGCTGAAATGTTGACACTGATACGCCTGACAGACAGCGCGCAGCGCGTCGCGGGTTTGTTGTCGCACGGACAAAAACAGTGGCTCGAAATCGGCATGTTGTTGATGCAGGAGCCCAGATTGCTGCTGCTCGACGAGCCGGTGGCCGGCATGAGCGACGATGAAACCGAACGCACGGCGGAATTGTTTCTCACGCTGGCGGGCAAACATTCGCTGGTGGTGGTGGAGCATGACATGGCATTCGTCGAAAAAATCGCGCGCAAGGTGACCGTGCTGCACGAAGGCAGTGTGATTGCCGAGGGCGCGATGGATCAGGTGCAAAACGATCCGCGCGTCATCGAAGTGTATCTGGGTCGCTGACATGTTGAGTGTAGCGAACCTCAATCAATATTATGGCGGCAGTCACATTCTGCGCGATTTGTCATTTGAAGTGCCCGCAGGAAAAGTCACGGTATTGCTCGGCAGAAACGGCGTAGGCAAAACCACTTTGCTCAGAACCCTGATGGGTTTGGTGCCCGCAAAGAGCGGAACAGTGACATTCGACGGGCGGGATCTTACCGCCGCCGCGCCGTACGAGCGTGCGCGCGCCGGGCTTGGTTTTGTGCCGCAGGGGCGCGACATATTTCCCCGCCTGACGGTTGCCGAAAATCTGGAAATGGGCCTCGCGACGCTGCCGCGCGGCGCACGCGTGCCGGAACGCATTCACGATATGTTTCCGGTGTTAAGGCAAATGATGAAGCGGCGCGGTGGCGATCTTTCCGGCGGCCAGCAACAGCAATTGGCGATAGGCCGTGCGCTGGCGATGAATCCAAAGCTGTTGATACTGGACGAACCGACCGAGGGCATACAGCCGTCGATTATCAAAGATATTGAACGCGTGATCCGCACGTTGGCGGGCAGCGGCGACATGTCAATCCTGTTATGTGAGCAGTACTATGACTTTGCGCGGTCGCTCGCCGATCAATATCTGGTGATGGAACGCGGAGACATCATCGCGCGCGGCGCCGGCGCGGATATGGACAAGGACGGCGTGCGCGCATTGCTGGCGGTATGATTGAAGGATGTTGCCCGTCGAGCCACCGTTTTCGAAGTTTGCCGCGAATTGGCGCGCGCAGCTTGCGCTGGCGTATGAGCGCCGCGCAGTACACGGCAGTCCGCGCACCGTGTTGGCAACACGCCGTCATGACGGGCCGCTGGTGGTGCAAAAAGCGCTGTATCCCGAAGGCGACGCGGTGTGCCACAGTATTATTGTGCATCCGCCGGCGGGTATTGTCGGCGGCGACAGTCTTGAAATGGATGTGCGTGTCGGCACGCAAGCGCACGCACTGCTGACCACGCCGGGCGCGGGAAAATGGTATCGGTCCGCCGGCGCGTGGGCGCAACAGCGCAACACATTTGTGGTGGGCGAGGATGCCTGTCTTGAATGGCTGCCGCAGGAAACGATTGTGTTCGACGGCGCGCTGGCGCGTCTTAAAACGGAAGTGCAGCTGGGCAAGGGCGCGTGCTACATCGGATGGGAGATATTGTGTTTGGGTCGTGCGGGATCGGGTGAGCGTTTCCAGCGCGGGCAATGTGATGCACGCATGTCGGTGCTGCGCGAGGGCAAGCCGTTGTGGATGGAGCGCGGTAACATCGAAGCGGGTGGGTTGCTCATGCGATCAGCGGCGGGCTTGGGTAGTAGAACGGTGTGCGGAACGATGATCGCCGTGGCGGAAAATGTGGATACGATTGATATGATCGAATGTCGTGCCGTGGCGGCAAAGTCGGGGGACACAGCGGCAACGCGGCTGCCGGGTGTGATGGTTATGCGGTATCTTGGCGATTCGAGTGAGGCGGCTAAACAGTATTTTGAGATGATATGGCGGCACTTGCGGCCCGTGGTCGCGGGGCGTGCGGCGGTTGCGCCGCGTATTTGGAGCACTTGAGGATATTCAATGGAACTGACGCCGAGAGAAAAAGACAAACTGCTGATTTTTACTGCCGGGCTGCTCGCTGAACGGCGCAAGGCGCGTGGCGTCAAGCTGAATTACCCCGAATCCGTAGCGCTGATCAGCGCGGCAATCATGGAAGGCGCGCGCGACGGCCGTTCGGTATCCGATTTGATGGGCTGGGGCGCAACGCTCCTCACGCGCGAAGACGTGATGGACGGCGTGCCGGAGATGATTCCCGAAATACAGATCGAAGCGACGTTTCCGGACGGCACCAAGCTGGTGACGGTTCATAACCCTATCGTTTGAGAGAGCCACGATGATTCCTGGAGAAATGAAAGTTGCGCCGGGTGAGATCGAGATCAACGTGGGGCGCGCCACGATTAC
>JBEBHE010000141.1:0-11019 GCA_040081205.1 Burkholderiales bacterium
TAATCCGCCGGTGAATTCGCTGGGACCGGGTGTGCGCGAAGGCATTATCGCGAGCGTGGAGAAAGGCAACGCTGATCCCAACGTCAAGGCCATGGTGCTGATCGGCGCGGGCCGCAGCTTTATCGCCGGCGCGGATATTCGCCAGTTCGGCACCAAGCGTCCGGTGTTTGTGAAAACCAGCGTCGAGGTGCTCGACGACGCCACCAAGCCGACGGTTGCCGCCATACACGGCTTTGCGCTGGGCGGCGGACTGGAGCACGCGCTGGCTTGCCACTTTCGCATCGCGGTGGCGAGTGCTAAGGTCGGGTTGCCCGAAGTGCTGATCGGCATCCTGCCGGGCGGCGGCGGCACGCAGCGCCTGCCGCGGCTGATCGGGCCCAAGGCTGCGATGGAGATGATCGTCTCCGGGCGTCACGTGCCTGCGGAAGAAGCCAAAACACTGGGCATCGTCGATGCCATCACGCCAGGCGTCAACTTGCGTGCCGAGGCGATTGCTTACGCCAAAGCGGTGGTTGCCGAGAAACGTCCGCTGGTGCGCGTGAGCGACCGCAAGGCCGATGCCAGCGCCGATCCCGGCATGTTCGACGCCATGCGCAAATCCATTGCCAAAAAAGCACGCAACCAGAAAGCGCCGTATCACTGCATCGCCTGCGTCGAAGCCGCAACTACCCAGCCGTTTGCCGAGGGCGTCATTACCGAGCGGCGGCTGTTCGGCGAGCTTGAAAATGCGGATGAAGCCAAGGCGCTGCGCTACGCGTTTTTCGCCGAGCGTGAAGTCTCGAAAATTCCCGGCGCGCCGAAAGACTTGAAGCCCGCGAAAGTCAAAAGTGCCGCGGTCATCGGCGCGGGCACCATGGGCGGCGGCATCGCCATGAGCTTTGCCGACAACGGCATCCCGGTAAAAGTGCTGGAAGCTTCGCGCGAGGCGCTCGACAAAGGGCTGCAACGCGTAAAGGACAACTACGCCACCAGCGTCAAGCGCGGCAGCCTCAAGCAGGCTGACATGGACAAACGGCTCGCGCTGATTACGCCGGTCGAGCGTTATGAAGACATCGGCGATGCCGACGTGGTGATCGAGGCAGTGTTCGAGCGCATCGACATCAAGAAAGACGTGTTCACCAAACTCGATGCCGTGATGAAACCGGGCGCGCTGCTGCTCAGCAATTCGTCTGCCATCGACACCGATGTGATGGCGAGCTGCACCAAACGTCCGGCGGATGTCGCCGGCGCGCATTTTTTCGCGCCCGCCAACGTGATGAAGCTCTACGAAGTGGTGAAAGGCTCGAAGACCTCGGTTGAAACCATTGTGCGCACCATGCAGGTCGGCCGCGATATCAGCAAGGTCAGCGCGGTCGCCGGCACCTGCGATGGTTTTGCCGCCAACCGCAGCCGCGCGCCGTTCACCGCCGAGATGCAAATGATGCTCGAAGAAGGCGCGCTGCCGGAGCAGATCGACAAGGTGATGGTGGATTTCGGCTATCCGATCGGTCCCTTCGCGGTAAGCGATCTGTCGGGCCTCGACATCAGCTACGACACGCGCAAGCGCCGCGCCGCCGCCGATCCGAATTTCCGCAAGCTCTATGTGCCGGATCGCCTGGTCGAGATGGGACGCAAGGGCCAGAAGACCGGCGCGGGCTGGTATCGCTACGAGAAGGGCGACCGCACGCCGCACCCGGACGAAGTGGTGAAAGCGGTGATCGCCGACATCGCGCGCGAGCACAACATCCCGCAGCGCACCTTCACCGACGACGAGATTCTGAAGCGTCTGCTGTTCGGTTCGGTCAACGAGGCCTGCAAAATTCTCGAAGAAGGCAAAGCCTACCGCGCGAGCGACATCGACGTGATGTGGCTGCACGGCTTCGGCTTCCCGCGCTATCGCGGCGGTCTCATGTTCTGGGCCGACGGCGTGGGCGTGAAAGAGGTTTACCGGCAGATTGAGGAATGGCATCAGCGCTACGGCGCGCGCTGGAAGCCTTGCGCGCTGCTGAAGGAGCTGGCCGATAGCGGCACGCCGCTGCGCGAAGCTAAACCGAAGATCGCCTTGTGATGCGTGTCTGCGAAAGTGCCGGAAGGCGTTCGGGAATATGAGCGCATCCCCCGTTTTGCTGTCCATCGACGAGCGAGGCGTTGCCACCGTCACGCTCAACCGGCCCGAAGTCAACAATGCCTACAACGGCGCGCTGGTGCAGGGCTTGCTGGATACGTTCGGGCAACTTGTCCGCGATCCGGCGGTGCGGGTGATCGTGATACGCGGCAATGGCCGGCATTTTCAGGCCGGCGCTGATTTGAAATGGTTGCAGGAAATCGGCGGCATGAATGCGCAGGCAAATCACGAGGCCTCGCTGGCGACGGCTTCCGCCATGCGCGGATTGAACGCCATCGACAAACCCACGATAGCGCTGGTGCATGGCGCCTGCGTGGGCGGCGGCACGGGTGTCGTGGCGTCGTGCGACATTGCCATTGCCGAGCGCGAGGCGACGTTCGCCATCAGCGAGGCGCGCTGGGGCGTAGCTGCCACCATTATTTTCCCGCAGCTGAATGCGGCCATCGGCGTGCGCAATGTGCGGCGCTATGCACTGAGCTGCGAGCGGTTTGATGCGCAGCGCGCGCTGGCGATGGGGCTGATTCATGAGGTATGCGAGCCGGGCGGGCTGGACGCTGCCGCCGCACCGGTGATTGACGGGTTGCTCAAGGCCGCGCCCGGCGCCATTGCGCTTAGCAAACGCAGCGCGATGACCTGCGCGAACCTGTTGTTTGACGATGATACGTTTGCGCGGCTCGTGAACGAACATGCGGACAAGCGCCGCTCGGCAGAAGCTACCGAAGGGCTGCGAAGTTTTGTGGAAAAGCGCGAGGCGAACTGGTATCCCGCCAAGCCTGCTTAAGCCTACGATTTCGCGTGCGCGCAAGTGCATGAGTGAGCAAGAGTAATGAAGCGATTCAATCGAACGGAAAATTGATGAATGCACAGGAACTGATTGCCGGGGCGCGTGCGCAACAGCGCGCCGCGCTGGATGAGCCATCCGGGAAATCGCTGCTGGCCAGCTACGG
This sequence comes from Burkholderiales bacterium, assembly GCA_040081205.1. Lineage (GTDB taxonomy): Bacteria > Pseudomonadota > Gammaproteobacteria > Burkholderiales > SG8-41 > UBA5216. The sequence goes on from JBEBHE010000141.1 coordinate 3,052, forward strand.
AATAGCCGTGCCCGCCTCGCGTGTGGTAAAAAATGCCAGCGAGGTCGACGCTGTTTTTTCTGGCGTGAAACCGCCGGTGGTGGTGAAAATCATGTCACCCGATATTCTGCACAAGAGCGATGCGGGCGGCGTAAAAGTGGGCCTCAAATCAGCGGCGGAAGTCAAGGACGCCATCAACACTATGGCCGCCGCTCCCGCGATTAAGGGTGCACGCATTGATGGTTACCTCATCGAAGAAATGGCGCCTTCCGGGCAGGAGATGGTTATCGGCGGCGTGCGTGACGCGCAGTTCGGACCGCTAGTGATGGTGGGGCTGGGCGGCATTTTTGTTGAAGTGCTGGCCGATGTGTCATTTCGTATTTGCCCGATTACGCGGATTGACGCGCAAGAAATGCTGGCCGACCTGAAAGGCGCTGCGATTCTTGACGGCGCGCGCGGCCGCACGGCGGTCTCACGCGAGGCCATCATTGATGTGTTGCTGAAAGTCGGCGGCGAGGATGGCTTGCTGATGCGCTACGCAAATGACATTGCCGAAGCCGATATCAATCCGCTGATCGTGTCGGCTACGGGAGCCGTCGCGGTGGATGCGCGCTTTATTCTGAGTGCCGAACATGAATAATATTCTGGAGGAATTCACGCCGCTGTTCGAGCCAAAAACGGTGGCGGTGATCGGCGCCTCGGCCAAAGGCGGTGCGCTGCCCAATCATTTCATACGCCGCATCCGTGAGTTTGGTTACACCGGCGCGATTTATCCGATACATCCCAGCGCGCCGGAAATCGACGGCCTCACCGCGTACAAAACACTGGCCGACACGCCGCTGCCGGTAGACTATGCCTACATCGCCGTCGCGGGTGGGCAAATTCCCGCGATGCTGGAAGCCGTTGGGCACAAAAAACCGGGCCACGTGCGATTCGCGCAGGTGATTTCCAGCGGTTTTGGCGAAGTGGATGAAGGCAAGGATTTACAGGCGCAACTGGTGACCGCCGCGCGCGCGGGCGGCATGCGCCTGATCGGGCCGAATTGTCTGGGCATTTTCACGCCACGCGGCGGCGTGACGTTCGCCGAGGTCAGACCGCAGCAAGTCGGCAGCGTGGGCATTGTTTCGCAAAGCGGCGGGCTGGGCACCGACATCATCCGCCGCGGACTGGCGCGCGGCATACAGTTTTCGGGGTTGATTACTGTCGGCAACTGCGCCGATGTCGCACCGACGGAGTTGATCGAGTATTACTTTGCCGACCCGCAGACCAAAGTGGTTGGCATGTACATCGAATCCGCCAAAGATGGCCGGCGCCTATTCGAGATGTTGCGCGCCGCCAAAGCGAAAAAACCGGTGGTGATCCTTAAAGGCGGACGCACAAAACAAGGTCTTGCTGCTGCCGCGTCGCACACCGGGTCGCTCGCCGGCGACGATCGCGTATGGGTGGCGTTGTCGCGGCAAACCGGCTGTGTGCTGGTGGATACGCTGGATCAGTTCATCGACACGCTGCTGATATTTCAATCGCTCGCCCCCAAAGCTGGTGCGCCGACGCAGCACGTCACGTTGTTCGGCAACGGCGGCGGCACCAGTGTATTGGCAACAGACTGCTATGCGCGGCTCGGTCTCGACGTCACGCCGTTTGACGCAGTCACCATAGAACCGCTGGCCGCGCTGAAACTGCCTCCCGGCACCAGCATTACCAATCCGGTGGATTGTCCTGTTGGCACCCTGCAGCAGGAAGAAGGCCGCGTCGCCGAAAAAATTCTCGACATCATTTATTCCAGCGGCAAGCTCGATGCGCTGGTGATGCATTTAAATCTGTCGGCGTTTGTCGGGCGCACCAAACCCGAAGTGCTGGATAATCTGATGGCAGCTACGCTGCGCGTGCAGCAAAAATATCCGGGGCGCGCGCATTTTCTGCTGGTGCTGCGTTCCGACGGCGAGCCCGTGCTCGAAGAACGCAAACGCGCGTTTCGTGAAAAAGCGGTTGCCCTGGGCGTGCCGGTGTACGATGAAATGGCCAACGCCGGCTACGCGCTGGCGGCGATGCAGTGGCACGAGCGGTTTGTAGGGTCACGCGCAAACACGTAGCGTAAATTTTTTATTCATTATTTTTTAACGGTCAGCCATGAGCATCACACCCGTATACAACGGCGACTTTCGCGCCGTCGGTTATCCGCTGCGGCTGTATAGCGGGCAAGACGCGCTCGAAAATCTTCCGGCGGAATTAAAACGCCAGCGTGCCCGGCGCGCGTTCATCGTGTGCGGGCGCACGGTGTCGCGCAAGACAGACCTGATTGCGCGTATCAAACGCATCCTTGGTGAAAATTGCGCGGGCGTGTTTGATGAAATCGAAAAAGACACGACGCTGGAATCGGTGACGCGAGCCGCCGATGCGGCGCGCGCGGCGCAAGCCGATATGCTGATCGCCGTGGGCGCGGGCAGCGTGATACAAGGCACGCGCGTGGTGGCGATACTGCTGGCGGAAAAACGCCCGGTCGATCAACTGATCACGCAATATCCCGAGAACGCGCCAGCGATCAGCCCGAAACTATTGGAACGCAAGGTACCGATCATCAATGTGCTGACGGCAGCTACCTCCGCGCAGAATCGCGGCGGCTCGGCGGTGAAAGATCCGCATCGCGATCATCGCATGGAATTTTTCGATCCGAAGACGCGACCGGTCTCGGTGTTCTGGGATAGCGACGCGCTGATGACGGCGCCGCCTTCGCTGGCACGTACCACGGCGGTGTCGGTGTATTGGCGCTCGATGGTGAATCTGGGCGCAGCGCGTGTCGGACCGTTATCCGAGGGTGATCGTCTGCAGGCATTTCGCCTGGCGCAATTTGCGCTGCAACGCGCTGGCGATACCACCGACGCGACGTCGCGCATCGCCGCCTGCACCGCCGCGTTTCTGCAAAACCGGGATGCCGACGACGGCGGTGCGCTTACCGAAAAACATTGGGTGGCGCGCGTGGTGTATGCGTTTGCCACCGCGTTGTTTCAGATGCACGCGCACGTTGGGCAGGGTGAAGCCAGCGCGGCGTTGACGCCGATGGTGATGCGTAAACTCGGCGCGCGCGATCCCGAAGCGATGGCGCTGATCGCGCAGGGGCTCGGCGTGTGGCAGGAGAGCGACGGCATGAATACCGCCCCGGACAAGGCCGCGACAGAACTGGAGCGTGTTTTCAAAGCGGCTGGCATGCCGGTGCGCGTGTCGCAACTCGACATTCCGCGCGCGAGTTTGCCGTTGATCGTTGAAAATTCGCTGAAGAACTTCAACGCCGATCCCCGGCGCGAGTTCGTGCGCGAGCGCGATTTGTTGCTGTCGGTGATCGAGGCCTGTTGGTAAGCGTCGTTTTTCCCGAAACGGCATGGCGGCGACGTGTGACGCACATCACGGAACAGATAATAACCATTTGTTTTTGAACAATTATTTGTTTGGCATTCGCTGCGCCTGTTTTTGATTGTCGCATTACAGTCCGGTACACGAGGCGTAACATGGATCGTTAAACAAGCAGCAACGTGTGTCCTTGTCTCGCAACGCGTCGAACGCATAGGAGCGCCAAAATGCAGATCAAAGCCACAATCATCGTACTGGCTATTACGGTGTTGCCGGGGTTTGCCCTTGCGCAAGCCACGCGCGGCGAACGCATTGACGAACGCCAGGCCGCGCAACAAAAGCGTATTGATGACGGTGTGAAGAAAGGCGAACTTACACCGCAGGAAGCGGCGCGGCTGCGCGCCGATCAGGCGCGCATCCAGCGCATGGAAGACAAAGCGCGCGCCGACGGCAAGATCGACCGGCGCGAAGCACGCGACATCGAGCGCGCGCAACGCCGCGAAACCCGCGACATTGCCACCGAGCGGCGTGACCAGGAAAAAGTAACGCCGGCGGAGCGCGACAAAGCCGGCAAGCGCATTGACGAACGCCAGGCCGCGCAACAAAAGCGTATTGATGACGGTGTGAAAAAAGGTGAGCTCACGCCGCAGGAGGCAGCGCGGCTGCGCGCCGATCAGGCGCGCATCCAGCGCATGGAAGACAAAGCGCGCGCCGACGGCAAGATCGACCGGCGCGAAGCACGCGACATTGAGCGCGCGCAACGTCGCGAATCCCGGGATATCCGAAGCGAACGGCGGGATAAGGAAAAAGTAGTTAAATAGTCAGTTGATGCGCCCGTCATAACGACAAACGCGATCCGCAGGAAGGCGATCGGCGCAGCGGGATGCAAGGAAAATACTGTAAGTATTTGTTTATAAACAAATTATTTTAAATTACCGATGTTACCGCCTACCCATTGCAGGGTCTGGGCCGGTAAACCGCGTGCAGGATACGGCGTTAGACGCGTATGGGCATTCGCCCATATCCAACAGCGGAGAGGAGAACCATAATGAAACTAAAGACCACGATCATCGCACTTGCTATCGCAGTATTGCCGGGGCTTAGCCTCGCGCAAACTACGCCTGCCCCAACGCCCAGCGATAAAGCCGGTGCGCGTGTCGACCAGCGTCAGGCGAACCAGCAAAAACGCATCGACGAAGGCGTGAAATCGGGCGAACTCAACAAGAAAGAAGCCGCGCGCCTGCAAAAAGGCCAGGACCGCGTTCAGCGCATGGAAGACAAAGCGCGCGCCGACGGCAAGATCGACAAAAAAGAAGCGCGTCAGATAGAGCGCGCACAAGACCGTCAAAGTGACAAGATTTACCGCGAAAAGCACGACAAGCAAAAAGCGATCAAGTAAGTTTTCACGTGCAGTTACTGCGGCCACCTCTGCGGAGTTGGCCGCAGTCGTTTTAGGGCGTCGTGGTTTAGAATGCCGACTTCATCACGATGAACGACAGGGACTTATGGATACGCTTAAAGTCGGCATGAAACACACGGAAACCTGGGAGGTTACGGAAGAGCGCACCACCCAGCGCGGCCCTTACAAAGTATTTGCCACTTGGTCGATGACGCGCTTTGTGGAAATGACCGCAAGCAATCTCGTGCGGTCGCATTTGAAGCCCGGTCAGGGCCAGGTGGGTGTTTCCATTACCGTGCGGCATATGGGGCCCACGCCGATGGGCAAAACGGTACGTGCTGAAGCGGAACTGGTTGCCATCGACCGGCGCAGGTTGTCATTCAAAGTCAAAGTGTTCGATGATACCGAGCAGGTGGGCGAGTCGGATCATGACCGTTTTGTGGTGGATCTCGACAAATACTTCGACAAGCTGAAAAAGAAGCTCGGCTGAGCGCTGCCGCTTTCTCGAGAAACCGCTGCGAGCTCAGTAAGCAGGGCATGAAGAGCGAGATTATGGGTAACCATACGTGCCGCGCATATGGCACCAAACATTTGTGTACCATTCGATGATCGGAAATCCCGTGCCTCATAAAAATACAATGCCACTGTTTTGCGCGCTCATCGCCATGTCCTGCACGGCCGCGGCTGCGGAAAGAAGCGTGGCAATTGACTATCCGAATCGCTCCGTCCGTTTCATCGTCCCTTACACCCCCGGCGCGATCAATGATTTCGTCGCGCGGCTGGTGGCGCAAAAACTCACCGACGCATGGGGCAAGCAGGTGGTGGTGGACAACCGTGCGGGCGCCGGCACACAAATCGGCACGGATCTTGTTGCCAAGGCGAATCCCGACGGCTACACCATGCTGCTGGCGCCGACGGCGTTCGCGGTGAACGTGTCGTTGTATCCCAAACTGCCGTATGACGCGGTGCGTGATTTCGCTGCGGTGACGCAAATCGGTTCAGCGCCGTTTCTGCTGGTATGCAATCCGCAGTTGCCCCTGAAAAACGTCAAAGATTTGATCGCGCTGGCGAAATCCAAACCGGGGCAGTTGTCGTATGCGTCCACCGGCAGCGGCGGTTCCGCGCATCTGATGGGCGAGATGTTGAAGTCTGCCGCTGGCGTGGACATTGCGCACATCCCTTACAAAGGTCTGGCGCCCGGACTGACCGACATACTGGCGGGCCAGGTGAACTGCACGTTCGGCAGCCAGGTTGCAGTCGGCGGCCAGATCAAGGCGGGACGGCTGCGTGTGCTGGCCATCACCAGCAATGTGCGATCCAAGGCCGCGCCGGAGGTGCCGACCATCGCGGAATCCGGCTATCCCGACTACCACGGCACGGGATGGTGGGGCGTGCTGGTGCCGGCGCTAACGCCGAAACCCATTGTGTTAAAACTGAATGCCGATATCGTGCGTGTGCTGGGCGCGCCCGACGTGCGCGAGCGGCTGCTGAGTCAGGGCGTCGAAATCGCCGCCACCACGCCGTCGCAATTCGCGAAATTCATTCCGGAAGAAATAGTGCGCTGGGGCAAAGCGGTAAAGCTTTCGGGCGCGAAGCCCGACTAACGAAGCACGTATGACGGCGATGCCTAGTCTGACGTAAACTCGCACTTCAATTTTCATTTCAAACAGGGAGAACATCATGTTACGCGTTTACGGTTCCGCCAAATCCCGCGCGCTGCGCACCCTATGGATGGTGGGCGAGCTCGGCCTTGCCTATGAGCACAAGGATTTTCTGCCGCGTTCGCCGGGCACGCAGACGCCGGAGTACCGCGCGCTGAATCCCAACGGCCGCGTGCCGACGATTGATGACGACGGTTTTATTTTGTCGGAGTCGATGGCGATCAATTTTTATCTGGCGAAAAAACACAAAAGCCCGCTGCTGCCCGCAGATCCGAAGCTCGAAGCGCTGGTGCTGCAGTGGAGCCTGTGGGAGACCGACCGCCTAGACCGTCAGATCGTCAACCATGCGCGGCACACCAATGATTTGCCCGACGCCGAGCGCAAACCCGACCTCGCCAAAGCGGCGTGGGATGAGTGTGCTGCTGCGTTCGATGTGCTGGAAGCATCACTTCAAAAAACCGAATGGCTCGCTGGGCCGGCGTTTTCGGTGGCGGATCTTAATGTGGCCGCCGCGCTGTTTCGCGCGTTATCTGTTGACCTGGGCAAGTGGCCAAAAACAAAGGCGTGGCTGAATCGCTGCTGGGAGCGGCCGGCGGCGCAAAAAGCGAAGGCAATGCGAGGGTAGTTGCTTACTACGGGTGGTTCGATGCTTCGCCAAGCTCAGCATCACCACGAACGGCTCTCAAAAATGACCGTTCGTCCTGAGCTTGTTGAAGGGTGAACCGCCTTACAAATACCGTGTCGGCCAGTTGAGGGTGCGCCACATATGTGCCGAAGGACTGTCGTCAAAACCCAGGCCTTCTTCCGGCTGACGGAAGTGGCGGCCGACGATATCGGTGAATTCTTTCAGTTCGACATGCACGTTTGGATCGAATGAATACAGGTCGTTGACGGTGAGCAGCCGCGCTGCCTCATAGTATTTGTGTTTGCGCGCGTATTCATGGGCGCGGTCGAGATACGGTTCCGGTTTGTAGTCAGGCCCGAACAACCGAATGTACGATTCCGGATATTGGTAGCCGTACGATGCATCGGGATAAAACCGCAATACCTGATGATAACGAATGGCGAAAGTCACTTCCTCATCGACATACGGCTCGACCAGTTGTGCGGCCCAATAGCCGTGATCGGCGCGGATGAATCCGCTGGTGGCGATGTCGTGCAACAAACACGCGAGAACAATTTGTTCGCTACAGCCGTTTTTCTGCGCGAGTCGCGCGCTTTGCAGCATATGAATCGCGGGCCCGAAGCGGTATTTGAAAAAATCAAAAATGGTCGGTTTGTCGGGCATGCGCGCCAGGCGCGGATCGTGATGCATGAGATACAGCCGGCCCTGGGCATCCTGCCGCGGCAGCGCTTCACGCGGATCGACTTCGCCCGAGGTATAGATGGCGGATTTCACGATTACCAACCGATCCATTTCATCGGCGAGGGCGTGATCGGCGGCTTCGGCTTTTTGCAGAGTGGCGACGGCTGACACAGGGAAATCCTCCTTGGGCGGACAACCAATAACGAACATAACACAAGTGCTGCAAAGCGATCATTTGCCCGTTAATTCCCGCCCTCGCTTCAGCGCGGGGAAGTAAGGCC
>JBEBHE010000442.1:0-2930 GCA_040081205.1 Burkholderiales bacterium
AAGCTGGCCGCCGCTGCGGATCGCGCGGGCAAGGTGGCCAAAAAGGCCGGGATGAGCGCGACCACGTGGAACGAAATCAAGCGCGAATTTTTGGGGATCACAAATGCGTGAAATACGCCGCCCCGGAAAACAGGCCTTTTGGGGCATCGGGCCGCGTTTAGGCTACCTACCCCTGCAAAATCCGCACGGCGCAGAATTAAAGGTATTTAAAGCGTTTTACTTAGCTTTTAAATGGCAGAGGCGTACCCTCAAAATCAGGCTACGCGCGATTTGGGGCCGGCGGGCAGGGGTAAATGTCCCGGCAGACCAGGCTAACGGTGGCAACGGAAAACCCCATACGCCGGCCAATCGACGAGTAACTTTGGCCACCGTCGCGCAGCGCCTTCATCTGCGCCCGCGCAGCGGCATCGCAGGTGCGGTATCCTTGGCGGTGCGTCTTGTGTTGTGTCTCGCCAAGATCAATCAATCGTTGCTTGACGGTGTTCAGTTCACCCCGAAGAAGCCGCTCTCTATCGCGAGCCGCGTCAAGGTCGCTCACGAGATGAAGTCGCGCCTCACGCTCCTGCGCCAGCAGCGCCCGCACCAGTTTAAGTTCTTCAATCGCGTCCATATTTGCCTCCCGATTGCGGGGATTATAAATGGCTGTTAAACCCCCTGCAACCAAACGTGCAAAGAAAAATATTGCACAAAAACAAATAGAAGAGGTTATCCCCTCTACTTCGCCCTCCGTCGTCGCGCCGGCAGTGCTGCTGGCCATGCAGCAGGCATGGGTGAACGACCGGGCCGACGTGGCGGTATGGGAGAAATCCCGGCGGATCGGCGCGAGCTGGTGCACGGCATCGGACGCGGTGGGCACCGCCAGTGCGACAGCTGAAGACGGCGGCATGGACGCGTTGTATATCGGTTACTCGGAGGACATGACGCGCGAGTTCATCGACGACTGCGCGAAGTGGGCGAAGGTGTTCAATCAAGTGGCCGTCAGCGTCGGCGACGTGCTGTTCGAAGACACCGACGACGAAGGCGATATCAAACACATCAAGGCGTTCCGCATCGACTTCGCGTCGGGCTTCAAGGTGCTGGCGCTATCAAGCCGGCCGCGTTCGATTCGCGGCAAGCAGGGTTTGGTGATTATCGACGAGGCGGCGTTTCACGACGATCTGCCCGGCCTGATCAAAGCCGCAATGGCCATGCTGATCTGGGGCGGCCGCGTGCGCATCCTGTCATCGCACAACGGCGAAGACAATCCGTTCAACCAAATGGTGAAGGATATCCGCGCCGGCAAGTTGCCCTACAGCCTGCACCGCACGACGTTCGCTGACGCATTGAACGCGGGACTATTTGAGCGCGTGCGGTTGGTGATGGGCAAGCGGTTGAAACAACAAACGCGCGCCGAATGGGAAGCCCACGTGCGCGCGCAGTACGGCGAAGGCGCTGCGGAAGAGCTGGACTGCGTGCCGGCTATGGGCGGCGGCACTTACCTGCCGCGTACGCTGGTGGAGCGTTGTCAGACCGACGACTGCAAAATTCTGCACTGGGCGAAGCCGCCAGAGTTCATGCTGGACGATCAGCGCCTGGCTGAATGCGACCGCTGGATTGCGGACGTGCTGAAACCGGCTGTCGATAACCTGCCGAACATTCGCACGGTCAAAGGCCGCGACTTCGGACGCAGCGGTGACCTGTCGGTGGATCGTATATTGCAGGAGCTGGCGCCCGGCCGCTGGCGGGCGGCGCTAACACTTGAGCTGCGGCGCATTCCGTTCGATTGCCAGGAGCGCATCGATCAGTGGCTGTTGAACAACCTGCCGCTGCTGCATCACTCGAAATATGACGCGCGCGGCAACGGCCAGCAGTTGGCCGAGGCGGCGTTGCAGAATCGCGGCCCGGCGCGCGTGGAATGCGTGATGGCAACCACCACCTGGTATGCGGTGAACTTTCCGCCGTACAAGGCCGCGCTTGAAGACAAGTCTGTCGAACTGCCGCGCGGCGAAGATGAGATTGCCGATCACCGGCGCGTGATGCTGAAGAACGGCTACCCGACGATGGACGCGGGCCATGACAAAGGCAGCGACGGCGGGCAACGCCACGGCGATCGCGCCATTGCCAGCGTGCTGGCATGGGCGGCCACACGACAAGAGGGCGAGCCTGCTGCCGGTGAATCGGTTGAGGCGGAACGCGATCAATTCTTACCCGATGCCATGCGCATGCGCCGGCGGGCAACCATGTTCAGGAAGGCGGCGTGACATGCTGAAAGACCGATTTATCACCATAGCCAATGCGGTGCTGCCGTCGGGCATGCAGATTGCGTTCCGTGAAGCCGCAGGCGAAACCGTTGACGCCGATGAGGATCAATGGCGCAAGCTGACCAGCGACGCGCAGCGCGATCTCACGCCGATGACACAGGCGCGCATGCAGAAGATGGCGCACTTTCTGTGGGAATCAAACCTGCTGGCAAACCGGCTGATTGAATTGCCGATGGCGTATTTGCTGGCCGAGGGCGTGACGCTCACGGTTGACGATGAAGGTAATCAGAAAGTGCTGGATCGGTTCTGGCGCGACCCGATTAACAACATGAACATCAAGCTGCCGAAGAAGGTGCGCGAGCTGGCCATCTTCGGCGAACAGTGCTACCCGGCGTTTGTCGATAAGGTGGGCGGCACGGTGCGGCTGGGCTATCTCGACCCGGCGATGATTGAGCGCGTGGCGGTTGATCCGGACAATGCCGAGCAGCCCATTGGTATTGAGACGGTGAAAGATCAGCACGGGCGCTCCAGGCGCTACCGCGTGATTGTCAACGGGCCGGAATCGGTGTTCACGCGGCGCACGCAGGCGCTGCGCCAGGCGTATGCCGACGGCGAGTGCTTTTACTTTCGCGTCAACGATTTGTCGTCGGGCCGGCGTGGACGTTCCGATTTGCTGGCGCAGCGCCTGCG
>JBEBHE010000142.1:0-10943 GCA_040081205.1 Burkholderiales bacterium
CAAACTTAACTTCGATATCTGGAGTGAGTCCTTGATGTGATATTGATATTCCATTTGGAGTTAACCATTTAGCGATTGTTATTTTTATTGATGTTTTTACCATCAGCACCAAGCACCTCGACACGCACATCATCGGCGTTCTGCTGCTCAAACCCCGCCAAGCCCAGCAGATTGCCCAGCACACGAAGCACTTTCCACGCCGGACGCGTTTCTCCCAGCGGCTGTACCACGCCCTGAAAATGTTGCGCGTAACCTTCAGTATTAATAAACGTGCCCGCCGTCTCGGTAAACGGCGAAATCGGGAGCAACACCTGTGCGTATTCGGTTGCCCTGGTTTGGTAAGCGGTCATTGCCACCACCAATTCAGCCTGTCTCATCGCCGCCATCGCTTGCCGAGGATCGTACATATCCATCTCAGGTTCGGCACCAAGCAGCAGGTACGCCTTAAGCGGCTGCGAAATCATGTGTGCTGCATTCGCACCGCCGCTCGAAGGCATTGCATTCACGACATAGCCGCCGACACTATTCGCCGCCTCGCCCAGAAACCCGAATCGCCCGTCGTTAATTTCCGCCAGCACTTGCACCATTGCGTGCAGCTGCGCGGCTTGCGGATGATGCTGTGCGAAGTTGCCGAGAAATATCGCGACGTTCTTGCCCTCGGCAAGGCTGTTGGCAACGCGCTGCGCAGCGTCCGCAACCGCGACGTTCGCAACGATCGCGCTCACGCTCGCAGGCACGGCCACATTTTTCGCCGCAGCCGCTGCTTTAACCACTTGCGCCAGCGCATCCACCATGCCCGCAGGCGAGACGATAACTTTGTTCGCTACGCGCATCAGCAAATCATCATCGACCGCATGCAAAATATTTATTTTTAATGATTTTTTAGCAGCCTGCCGCAGCCGATTTGCAATCAACGAATGATCCTTGCGTAGCGTCGAGCCCACCACCAGCACACGATCCAACTGAGAAATTTCGGCAACACTCATGCCCAGCCACGGCGCGCCAGCCATTTTGCCGTCGGTGCTGAAATCGGTTTGGCGCAACCGGAAATCGACATTGTTCGATCCCAAACCACGCACGACTTTTTGCAACAAGTACAACTCTTCGACCGTTTGATGCGGCGTCGCCAACGCACCGATGGACTGCGCCCCATGTGCGGAGGCGATACGCTTTAATTCCTTTGCCACAAAATCGAGCGCGGCCTGCCAATCCACTTCTTTCCATACGCCACTTTGCTTCAGCATCGGGCGCGCAAGACGTCGGTCCGAATTCAGCGCTTCGTACGAGAAGCGATCCTTGTCTGAAATCCAGCATTCATTGATCGCTTCGTTCTCACGCGGCAGCGCGCGCATCACGCGATTTTGCTTTACCTGCAATGTAAGGTTAGAGCCCAGGCCGCAATGCGGGCTGATCGACGGTTTGCGCGTGAGCTCCCATGTACGGGCGCTGTAACGGAACGGCTTCGAGGTCAGCGCACCCACCGGGCACAGATCGATCATATTGCCGGACAGTTCGGAATCCACGGTCTTGCCGACGAACGTAATGATCTCGGAATGCTCACCGCGCCCGATCATGCCCAGTTCCATTACGCCGGCAATCTCCTGCCCAAACCGCACGCAGCGCGTGCAGTGTATACAGCGCGTCATGTCGGTTGATATCAGCGGGCCGAGGCTCTTGTTCACCACTACGCGTTTATCTTCTTCGTATTTCGATTCGCTGCCGCCATAACCTACCGCCAGATCCTGCAACTGGCATTCGCCGCCCTGATCGCAAATCGGGCAATCGAGGGGATGGTTAATCAGCAAAAATTCCATCACGCCTTTTTGCGCGGTAACAGCCTGATCGGAATGCGTCATCACCTTCATGCCGTTGGTCACCGGCGTCGCGCACGCGGGCAGCGGCTTCGGTGCTTTTTCGACTTGCACCAGGCACATGCGACAGTTGGCGGCAATCGACAGCTTGCGGTGATAACAGAAATGCGGCACGTAGATACCCGCCTGACGCGCGGCATCCATTACCGTGCTGCCATCGGGCACTTCCAGTTTCTGACCGTCAATTTCGATTTCTACAGGCATTTTCAGTCACGCATCAGATATAAGGTGCCACAAGACATTTCTTGTGGTCGATGTGATATTGAAATTCGTCGCGATAATGCTTGATAAACGCTCGCACCGGCATCGCTGCCGCATCGCCCAGCGCACAAATCGTGCGGCCCTGTATGTTATCGGCCACGCGATTCAACTGATCAAGGTCTTCGTTGCGGCCCTTGCCATGCTCGATACGGTCAACCATGCGATACAGCCAGCCGGTGCCTTCGCGGCATGGCGTGCATTGACCACAGGATTCCTCGTAATAAAAATACGATAAGCGCAGCAGCGATTTCACCATGCAACGCGTCTCGTTCATCACAATCACCGCGCCAGAACCGAGCATCGATCCTGCCTTGGCAATCGAATCGTAGTCCATATCGGTGGCCATCATGATATCGGCGGGCAGCACCGGCATGGACGACCCGCCGGGAATGACCGCTTTCAACTTGACGCCATCGCGCATGCCGCCGGCCATTTCCAGCAGTTTCGCAAACGGCGTGCCAAGCTTGATCTCGTAGTTACCCGGACGCGCCACGTCGCCGGAAATCGAGAATATCTTGGTGCCGCCGTTATTCGGCTTGCCCATGTTGAGGAAAGCCTCGCCGCCGTTGACAATAATCCACGGCACAGCGGCGAACGTTTCGGTGTTGTTGATGGTGGTCGGCTTGCCGTAAAGACCAAAACTCGCCGGAAACGGCGGCTTGAATCTCGGCTGGCCCTTCTTGCCTTCGAGCGACTCCAGCAAGCCCGTTTCTTCGCCGCAAATATAAGCGCCAAAGCCGTGATGTGCGTGAAGTTGGAAATTAAATTCCGAGCCGAGAATCTTGTCGCCCAGATAACCCGCCGAGCGTGCCTCCTCAAGCGCTTCTTCAAAACGATCGTACACGTCGAAAATTTCGCCGTGAATGTAGTTATAGCCTACGGGAATTCCCATCGCATAGGCAGCAATGGCCATACCCTCAATGACGCTGTGCGGGTTGTAGCGCAGAATATCGCGATCCTTAAACGTGCCCGGCTCGCCTTCGTCGGAATTACAAACTAAATACTTCGGCCCCGGAAACTGCCGCGGCATAAAGCTCCACTTGAGCCCAGCCGGAAAGCCCGCGCCGCCGCGTCCGCGCAACGCCGATTTTTTAACTTCGGCAATGACGTTTTCCGGCGTAATTTTTTCGTTAATAATCTTACGCAATGCCTGATAGCCACCCCGCGCCTCATACTCCTTCAGACGCCAGTTGGCGCCGTCGATGCCCTTCATGATCAAGGCATCGGGGCCATACAAATCTTTCGCGAATGGCGCGACCGGCAAGCCCATTATTCGAGCGCCTCGATAAGCTTGTCGATTTTTTCATTCGACATCGCGCACAGCATTTGCTTGTTATTGCGAATCATCACCGGCGCATCGCCGCATGCACCCATGCATTCGCCTTCTTTCAGGGTAAAGCGGCCATCCGGGGTCGTTTCACCAAATCCGATGCCTAGCTTTTGCTTGATGTATTCCGCCGTCTTCGTCGCCCCCTGCAAGGCGCACGGCAAATTGGTGCAGATCGTCAGTTTGTGACGGCCCACCGGCTTCAAATCATACATCGTATAAAACGAGGCAACTTCGTAAACAGCTACCGGCGGCATATCCAGATAATGCGCAACAAAATCCATCGTCTCGGTCGAGAGCCAGCCCTTTTCGTCTTGCGCGATCGTAAGCGCCGCCATCACTGCAGATTGTTTTTCTTCCGCAGGATATTTAGCGACCGCTTTATCGATTTTCGCCAGCGAGGCGGGCGAAAGCGCAGCAACCATGCTTGCGGGCGCGCTCATCGATCCACCTCACCGAATACGATATCCTGCGTGCCAATAATCGCCACCACATCAGCAATCATGTGACCACGCGACATTTCATCGAGCGCAGACAAATGCGCAAAGCCCGGCGCGCGTATTTTCAGGCGATATGGCTTGTTCGCGCCATCGGAAACCAGATAAATGCCAAACTCGCCCTTGGGATGCTCTACCGCTGCATAAGCTTCGCCCGCCGGCACATGCATGCCTTCGGTGAACAGCTTGAAATGATGAATCAGCTCTTCCATGTTTTGCTTCATGCCAACCCGAGATGGCGGCGCCACTTTGTGACTGTCGATCATTACCGGGCCGGGATGCTTGCGCAGCCAATCGATGCATTGCTTGACGATGTTATTGGATTGACGCATCTCCTCGACACGAACGAGGTAGCGATCATAGCAATCGCCGTTCACACCCACCGGAATATCGAAAGCCAAGCGATCGTACACTTCGTACGGTTGCTTTTTGCGCAAATCCCATTCGATGCCCGATCCGCGCAGCATCGGCCCAGTGAAGCCCAAGGCTTTGGCACGCTCCGGTGTCACCACACCGATGCCAACCGTGCGCTGCTTCCAGATACGGTTGTCGGTAAGCAGCGTTTCATACTCATCGATATACGTCGGAAAGCGCTTTGTAAAGTCCTCTACAAAATCCAGCAATGAACCTTGGCGGTTTTCGTTAAGCGCCTTGATCGCCTTTGCGTTATGAATATTCGACGCAGCGTACTGCGGCATCGTGTCCGGCAGGTCGCGATACACGCCACCTGGCCGATAGTAGGCAGCATGCATGCGTGCGCCCGACACTGCCTCATAGGTGTCGAACAAATCTTCGCGTTCACGGAAGCAATACAAAAACACCGTCATCGCGCCCACGTCTAGCGCGTGACATCCGAGCCACAACAGATGATTCAGCAGCCGCGTAATTTCGTCGAACATCACGCGGATATATTGCGCCCGAAGCGGAACTTGTATACCCGCGAGTTTTTCAATCGCCATCACGTACGCATGTTCGTTGACCATCATCGACACATAGTCGAGACGATCCATGTACGGCACGGACTGAATAAACGTTTTGTGTTCCGCCAGCTTTTCAGTGGCACGATGCAACAGCCCGATGTGCGGATCCGCGCGCTCGATCACCTCGCCGTCCAACTCAAGCACCAGACGCAACACGCCGTGCGCTGCCGGATGTTGCGGCCCAAAGTTCATAGTGTAGTTACGAATCTCCGCCATGATCAGCCTTTGCGGAAACCTTCGCTGTTGCCGTATTGCGCTTCGCGAATGATGCGCGGCGTGATTTCGCGCGGCTCTATAGTCACCGGCTGATAAATCACGCGCCGCTTGTCGGGGTCGTAACGCATTTCGACGTTGCCTGACAACGGAAAATCCTTGCGGAACGGATGGCCGATAAAACCGTAGTCGGTAAGCAGTCGCCGCAAATCGGGGTGCCCCGTAAACATGATGCCGTAGAGATCAAATGCTTCTCGCTCGTACCAATTGGCCGACGGCCAGATACCGATCACGGAATCCACGACCGGAAATCCATCATCCGCCGCAAACACGCGCAAACGCAGGCGGCAGTTGTAGCTGATACTGAGGAGGTGATACACCACAGCGTAGCGCTGACCGTTCCACGCGCCATCGCCACCATCGCCATACGCGCTGTAATCCATGCCGCAGACGTCAATCAGCTGCTCGAATTTGAGTTCCGGCGCATCGCGCAATTTTTCTGCAACCGTCAACAGATGCTCGGCCTTTACCACCACGGTCAATTCACCAAGCGCAGTCGTCGCGCTAACGAGCAAGTCGCCCAAGGCGGCCTGCAACACCGTAGCCAGTATTTCAAGACGGAAAGCCATTAGCGCGCGATGGTATTGGTGCGTTTGATTTTGTTCTGTAGCTGGATAATGCCGTAGAGCAGCGCCTCTGCCGTCGGCGGGCAGCCCGGCACATAAATGTCCACCGGCACGATACGATCACAACCGCGCACCACGGAATACGAGTAATGATAATAGCCGCCGCCGTTGGCACATGATCCCATTGAAATAACCCAGCGCGGCTCGGCCATCTGGTCATACACTTTGCGCAACGCGGGCGCCATTTTATTGCAAAGCGTGCCGGCGACAATCATCACATCCGACTGCCGCGGACTGGGACGAAACACGATACCAAAACGGTCAAGGTCATAGCGCGACGCACCCGCGTGCATCATTTCCACTGCGCAGCACGCGAGACCAAATGTCATTGGCCACAGCGAACCGGTGCGCGTCCAATTGATCAACGCGTCGGCCGTGGTCGTAATAAAACCTTTTTCGTTTAGTGTTTCGATGGCACCCATTGGATTACCTCACTGTTCCCCTGCCTCATTCCCAGTCGAGCGCGCCCTTCATCCACTCGTAAACAAAACCGACGACGAGGATGCCGAGAAACACCACCATGGCGACGTAGCGGAACCCGCTTTCACTCTGCTCGCCTAGCACGATCGCCCACGGAAACAGAAACGCAATTTCGAGATCAAACAGGATGAATAGTATCGCCACCAGATAGTAGCGAACATCGAATTTCATGCGCGCGTCTTCGAAAGCCTCGAAACCGCATTCGTAAGGGGAAAGTTTTTCATCGGTTGGCTTGTGCGAGCCCACCAGCCGCGACAATCCGCCACCGAGCATGATCGGCGCGATGCCTACCGCGAGGCCAACGCCAATGAACATCAGAATAGGAAAGTAGTTTTCAAGCATGCAATATCAATAAACGATTTTCACATAACTATTTGTTTTTAAACGATTTTTATTGCCGCTATTCTCATACCACTCTATCTGGTGCCGACGGAGAGACTCGAACTCTCACGGCTTTCGCCACCGCCCCCTCAAGACGGCGTGTCTACCAATTCCACCACGACGGCATTACCACCAACTTACATTTTCCTACTTCGGTACATCCCCCGCTTTTGATCCATCTGCCGGCGCTGCTTTCTCAGACTTTACCGCTGGCACCGCAGGCCCGCCCGCCGGCGCCTTGTCGGAAACCGCTGGCGTTGCCATCACACCCTTGCTTACCCCGCGTGTAGTAGACATCCATGTCAGCCCCATGCTGGTCAGAAAAAATACAAGCGCCAGCACCGCCGTCAGTCGGCTCAGAAAATTCGCGGAGCCCGCCGAGCCGAAAACGCTTCCCGCAGAACCACTGCCGAAAGCGGCGCCGACATCCGCGCCCTTGCCGTGCTGTACCAGTACCAGGCCGATGATACCTGCCGCGACAAGGATATGCACAATCAAAACGATCATTTCCATAGCTGTTTTTCGCCTTTTACACGCTGCCGCCAAACACTACACAACCATACAAATCACTGCGCCGCTCTGCAAATCGCCGAAAACTCTTCTGCCACCAGCGACGCGCCACCAATCAGTCCGCCATCAATATCGGGCATCGAAAACAATTGCGCCGCATTCGCCGCTTTAACACTGCCGCCATACAACAACAGCAGCGAATCCGCCACACGCATATCCTGCTCTGCCACACGCCCGCGTATAAACGCATGCACCGCTTGCGCGCCATCCGGCGTAGCCGTCTTGCCGGTGCCTATCGCCCACACCGGCTCATACGCCATCACCGCCTGCCCGAATGCCGCGATACCCAAGTGCGAAATCACCGTATCCATCTGCCGCGCCACTACCTGCTCGGTCGTGCCCGATTCGCGCTCGGCCAGGGTTTCGCCCACGCACAGAATCGGCGTCAATCCGGCCTTAATCACCGCCGCAAATTTTAGCGCCACCGCTTTATCCGTATCGCCAAACAACGCACGCCGTTCCGAATGCCCCACAATCACAAAGCGGCAACCAAAATCTGCCACCATACCCGCCGAAACAGCACCGGTATAAGCGCCGTGATCGTATTCACATACGTCCTGCGCGCCCCACGAAATGCCGCTACCGCGCAATATCTGCTCAGTCTGATACAGATACGGGTACGGCACACACAGCGCACAGCGTGCACTCGTAATCGGTTTCAATAACGGAATCAAAGACTTCAGCAAAGACTGGTTTGAGGCCAGATTGCCGTTCATTTTCCAGTTACCCGCGACCAACTTGCCTCGCATTACAGATCCGCTTTACCAAAACCCGTGGATTTTACAGGGGCGGCGACAGTGGGTCAACGCAAGCAACGCGTATTGCATTGCGGAAATACGTTGATTTCATGGGGTTTTTGTGAATTTAGAGCGTATGCAAAAACAGCATTCCCACCCTTCGCGAGTTTGAATCCGGCATGTTCATTTGATGATTTACGAGCGCGTTAGCCAGCCGTCCAGAAGCGGCATTCCCAACTACGGTGCGCATCTCCCGACAAACAACCGCAGAGAAAATTATCTTATTGCGGCGGACGCTTCACGTTGCGCCGCGCATCCACCTGCGCGTCTTTGAGCGTAACCGTCACCGGCGATACCGGCGTGATCGTCAATTCGTATTCCCCTGCGGCCTGCACATCAACATAAAACAACGTGCGTATAGCCTGCGCAGGCGGCGACGGCGAACTATCCGGACCTGATGCATTGGGGTGATTGACGCTGAATGAACGCGCGGCAACCACTGCACCGTCCTTGCTTAACATCGCGCTATAGGTATTCCATTTGCCGTATTCAGCAGGATTCTGAGTGAAGTCCGCACGAAAATTAACAGCCACCGGATTCATTTCCGGGCTCAGAGAAATTTTCACCGCGGTATATACCCCGGCGACGCCGCCCTCAACGGTCTGCAAGGGTACACGCACGATTTCCTTACCGGTAATCACACCTTCGCAACCCGCCAACCATCCCGCCAGCCAAAACAGTATCGCCGCATTGCGCAATGCACGCATACCCGTTCCCTGAATTGCACTGAGCGTCATCGACCGACTCTATCAATCGGCGATACGCACAGCGGCTGCAATCGCTTTCGCCCAGCGAGCCGCTTTGGTGCGCGACTTTGCTTCGACCATCACACGTATCACGGGCTCGGTTCCCGAGTTGCGCAGCAACACGCGTCCATCCGCGCCCAGATCACGCTCTGCCTGTTTCTGCACGAGACTGACACTGGAATGCTCCCGCGCGCCCGCACGCTGTTTTACAGGCACATTGATCATCACCTGCGGATACAGCACCACCGGCGCGCACGCCTGCGCCAGCGTTGATTTCGATTCGCGCAACGCGCGCAGTACTTGCAGCGCGGCAACGATACCATCGCCAGTGGTGTGCTGATCGAGGCATAAAATGTGGCCGGAATTCTCGCCGCCGAATTTCCAGCCGCGCTCCATCATCATCTCAAGCACATAACGATCCCCAACTTTGGCGCGCGCAAACGGGATTTTCTTTTTTTGCAGCGCAACCTCGAACGCAAGATTACTCATCTGCGTTCCCACCACGCCGCCATCAAGCCGGCGGCGGCGCTGCGCATCGCACGCGATCACATACAACAATTGATCGCCATCGTAAGGGTTGCCGCGCGCGTCCACCATCACCAGCCGGTCGCCGTCGCCGTCGAGCGCGATTCCCAGATCGGCGCGACTGTCTTTCACCGCTTTTTGCAATGCCTGCGGACTGGTCGCGCCCACCTTGTCGTTAATATTGAAACCGTTAGGGGCATCTCCGATGGCAATCACCTCGGCGCCCAGTTCGTGGAACACTTTTGAAGCGACGTGGTAAGCCGCCCCATTCGCGCTATCGACGACGAGCGTCAGGCCATGCAGATTGAGATTGGATGGAAACGTGCCTTTGCAAAATTCAATATAGCGGCCTGGCGCGTCGCTGATACGCCGAACCTTGCCGATCCGCGCCGACACCGCGCAGGCTAACGGCTTGTCGATCTGCTGTTCGATGGCGGATTCGACACTATCCGGCAGCTTGGTGCCGTCGCCACTGAAAAATTTGATGCCGTTATCATCATACGGATTGTGCGATGCGCTGATCACCACGCCCGCCGCCAGTCGCAGCGCACGCGTGAGATAGGCCACTGCCGGCGTCGGCATCGGTCCGACCAACAGCACGTCAACCCCCGCCGCCGCAAAGCCTGCTTCAAGCGCGGATTCCAGCATGTAACCCGACACGCGCGTGTCCTTGCCGATCAACACCGTCGATCGGTCTCCCGCTTTACGGCTTGCCAGCACTTTGCCCGCAGCGTAACCCAACCGCATGACAAAATCCGGCGTGATCGGCGCCACGCCCACCTTGCCACGCACGCCATCCGTTCCAAAATATTTTCTGGTCATTGTTTTTCCCGGCCTCTACCGCTGTTCAACCGCACACAGCACCGCCAGTGCGTCACGCGTCGCCGCCACATCATGCACGCGTACAATCTGTGCGCCATTTTGGACGGCGATCAGTGCCGCCGCAACACTGGCAAACACGCGCTCGGCGGGTTCGCGACCGGTAATGCGGCCCAACATCGTCTTGCGCGATAAGCCTGCCAGCAGCGCGCCACCGATATTTTTGAACTTTTCCAGTTGGCGCAACAGCACGAGATTATGCTCCAGCGTCTTGCCAAAACCAAAGCCCGGATCGACAACGATACGCTCCCGTGCAATGCCGGCGCATTCCGCCATACGCACACGTTCGGCCAGGTACTCGCGAACTTCATCGATCACATTCGTGTACTGCGGATTGCTCTGCATGCTACGCGGTTCGCCCTGCATGTGCATGATGCAAATCGCCGCGCTGCTCGCCGCCACCGCCTCGAATGCGCCGTCGGCACGAAAGCCGCAGACGTCATTCACCATAGCAGCGCCAGCTGCCACCGCGTCGCGCATCAGTTCAGGCTTTTGCGTATCCACGGAAACCGGCACCGCGCCACCGGCGAGCACTTCGATCACCGGTAACACACGCCGGCGCTCTTCATCCAGACTTACCGGCGCCGCACCCGGTCGCGTTGATTCGCCGCCGATATCGAGAATATCCGCACCTTCGGAAATCAAGTGATTAGCGCGCGTAAGTATTTGTTTTAATTCAATATATTTCCCACCATCCGAGAACGAATCGGGCGTCACGTTGATCACGCCC
>JBEBHE010000443.1:0-2907 GCA_040081205.1 Burkholderiales bacterium
ATTCAGAACAATATTAAATATCGTTTAAAAACAAATACTTAAAAATACAATCAATTCAATCGTGATGCGCGCTCGCGCAGCACCGCAATTTTTTCGCGCACCGAACGCGTGTCACTTGCTTTCGGCTCCAATCGCAAATAAGTCTCAAAATCCGCCAGTGCGGCACGAAAGCATTCCAGTTCTTCGTGCAGACGCGCACGATCACGATAGTCGTCCGCGGATTGGGGGCACAGATCAAGCACGCGATTCGCTGCAGTCAGCGCCCGGAGCCTGTCGCCGCGTTCCGTGTAAATAGCTCTCAAATTACGCAACAGGCGCGCCAGAATGTCCACAGGCCGCGCCGTCTTCAGCAGGCGCATCACCGATTCCGGCGCCACATCCATACCGCTGCTTAACACGCGCAGACGTTTTTGCAGATCCTTGATGCCCAGCGACGCGCCTTTCGCATACGTATCAACAATTACCGCACCATCGCGTAGCGCGCATTTCACCAGAAAATGTCCCGGAAACGACACGCCGGTGAGCGGCAAACCCACACGCTGGCCTATTTCAATGAACAGCAATGACAGTGTGATCGGAATGCCTAGCTTGCGCTCGATCACGTCGTTCAGAAAACTGTTGCGCGGATCGTAGTAATCATCCGTGTTGCCCGCGAAACCCAGTTCCTCGAAAAAATAGTGATTCAGCAGCGCCAATTTCTCCGCCGGAGCGATGTCCGCGCGCAGCCGTTGACGAAACGTCGCCGCCAGTTCGTCGAGGTGTTGCAGATACGCCGCAACATCAATCTGTGGATATTCATCGCCAGCAATCACCAGCGCGGCCGCGGCAAGATTTAGCTGCTCACGCGGCGCGTTGACGATGTCCTGCCAGCGCTTGGGATAGTCATCGCTCATCGAGCAGTAACCGCCTAAAACGGCTCTGAAATTTCAACCAGATTGTTATCAGGGTCGCGCACATAAACCGAGCGCAAATCAAAGCGCGCGCCGATGCGTTTACTCGGCCCGTCGATGATGGTGACGTTGCAGGCTTTCAGATGTTCAATCACTTCCGTGATTGGCTTGTCCGCCAAAAAACAAAAATCCAGCGAGCCCGGCGTGGGTTTATCGGCTTTCAGACTCGCATCGAAACCCGGCGGATGCACATTGAACTTGCGGTCGCCGAAACGCAGCGCAATACGCTCGGCACCTCTCGCACCATAGCGCTCCACACGCATGCCCAGCACGCGCGTGTAAAAATCCAGACACTTATCGAGATCGGCCGTGGTCAGCACCACGTGATCGAAATCCTTGATCATGAATACTCCCGTCGCTTCCGTCAGTTTGACTGTTGCGCCATCATAGCACCCACGATGGTTGTGAGTTAACGCTGATACAGGGACAATACCCGTTCGCACAGTGAGTGAATGTTTCATGGCCGTCGCTTTCAAACCGAACACCAAACCGGACTCCGCTGCCATCGCGCAATTCCTGCGCGACGCGTGTGCGGCAACGTCCGTCAACGTCAGCGAATTGTCACTGTTATCCGGCGGTGCGATTCAGCAAAACTGGGAAATCAGCGTTGCTATTTCCGGCGGCCCGCGGCAAGGACAGCACACTTGGGTGCTGCGCACCGACGCGCCGGCGACCGTTGCGTCCAGTCTGCCGCGCGCGCGTGAATACGCGATACTTCGTTTCGCGCACACCCGTGGCCTGCTGGCGCCCGAGCCGCTGTTCCTGTGCGAAGACGAAAAAATTATTGGCCGGCCGTTTTTCGTGATGGAAAAACTGCCGGGAGTTGCGGCTGGACATAAAGTCGTGCGGCTCGACCTCGACCACCGCGCGCTGGCGCGTGAACTGGCTGAGACCGCCGCGCGCATCCACGCCATACGCCCGCCGCTCGCCGAACTGCCGTTTCTGAAAACGTTTCTCGCGCGCGATGCCATCGGCGCTTACCGGGCGTATCTCGACACGCTCGACGAGCCGCATCCCGTGCTCGAATGGGGTTTGCGCTGGTGTGAACGTCGCGCGCCCGCGCAAGAGGAAACCACTTTCGTGCATCGCGATTTCCGCACCGGCAATTATCTGGTTCACGACGGCAAGCTCGCCGGGTTGCTGGATTGGGAATTCGCCGCGCTCGGCAATCCGCTTGAAGACATCGGCTGGATGTGCGCCAAGTGCTGGTGTTTTCGCCATGAGCACCATATCGTCGGCGGTGTCGCTGATCTCGAGGATTTCATTCCCGCCTATGAAGCCGCGTCAGGTCGCAAAGTATCTGCCGAAGCACTGCGCTACTGGCAAGTGATGGCACATATCCGCTGGTCTATCATCGCGCTGCAACAGGCGCAGCGGCATTTGTCGGGCGTGGAACCGTCGCTGGAATTCGCGCTCACCGGCAAAATCGTCGCCGAACTCGAATGGGAAGTTTTGCAATTGACGGAGCATGCGGATTAACATGAACGATCGCCCCGACGCCCTGGAACTGATACGCATCGCCAACCAAACACTCGCCAGCGAGGTGTTGCCTGACGCAAAGCATGAACATCAGTATGCGCTGCGCATGATCGCCAACGCACTGGGTATTGCTGCGCGCGAACTGGAAGCGCGCGATAAAACCGCAGCCGACGAAACCCTGGGTCTCAACACGCTCTACAGCGAATCGAAAGAATCGGGCGAGTTGTCCTCGCGTAACCTGCAATTCGCGCGCGACATACGCCTCGGCGCATTTGAAAGCAGCGGCGCGCGGGAAGTCGAACTGCGGCAACATCTGGTTGCGACGGCGCGCGCAAAACTCGCCGCAGCCTATCCCAAGGGTTTAGCATCATCAAAGAATAAGTAAAAATATCATACAAAACATATACTTATGGACATTAAACGCATGTCGTTCGAAGCACTCACGCCCACCGCTTTTCTGCGGCGTTCGGCGCAGGTA
>JBEBHE010000143.1:0-10931 GCA_040081205.1 Burkholderiales bacterium
ATCTAAAATACTCTAAGTATTTGTTTTTAAATAATGTTTAAGACTAGTTCCAGATCTGCCACCACGGCACGTCACGCCCGCCGGTGCCCTTCAGATATTTGCTGTTAGGGTAATTTTTCATCATCACGCGCTCGGCGTCGGCACGCAAATCCTTCATGCCCAAAGCGTCGTATGCCTTTACCATGATGAGCAGGCCTTCTTCGTTCGCCGGCGCTTGCGGATATGTCTTCATCGCGAATTGCACGCGATTGGCCGCCGCCAGAAAGGCGCTGCGCTTCATGTAATAACGCGCCACATGCACTTCGTGCGAGGCCAGCGCGTTCACCAGATAATTCATACGCATCACGGAATCGGGAGAGTATTTGCTCTCTGGAAATTTGGTAACCAGTTCCTTAAACGCATCAAAGGCATCCTTGGCGGCCTTCGGATCGCGCTCACTCATATCCTGATTGCTGACAAATCCGAAGAGGCCAAGATCGTCGTTAAAATTCGCCAACCCCTTGAGGTAATACAAATAATCCACATTGGGATGATTGGGGTGCATTTTGATAAACCGATCCGCCGCGGTGATAGCGCCCGCAGGATCCTTATCCTTGTAGTACGCGTAAGCCAGTTCGATTTGCGCCTGCTGCGCAAATCGTCCATAGGGGAAACGCGCTTCGAGCTTCTGGTAATAATTGATGGCTTTTTCGTAGCCGCCGCCATCGAGATTTTCGCGCGCCTCGGCGTACAATTTCTGCGCCGACCAGCCCTTGGTTTCGTCGCTTTTATCGCCCAACAAACCGCAGGCAGCCAACTGCCAGCCCATCAGCAATGCAAGAATTATGGTTAAACTATGCTTGATCATATGAATACCGCCTCGAAAAACGTGAAAAATTATAGCCTAAACCAGGACGCGCCGGTCGCGCTGTCCGGCGCAACCATCGCGACGGCAGCCGTTGTACTGCCCGCAGCATGCGCCGGTATGCGCTTCGACCAGGCGCTGGCGCATTTGTTTCCGGAACATTCCCGCAGCCGCCTCACCACCTGGGTCAAGGCCGGCCGCGTGACGCTGGACGGTGACCTGTCCACGCCCAGCCAGAAAGTGTGGGGCGGCGAAAAAGTCACGGTGACGCCACTCGCTGATCCGCAAACCACGGCGTTTCGCGCGCAGGACATCCCCATTGATGTGGTGTTCGAGGATGATCATCTCATCGTCCTCAACAAGCCTGCGGGACTGGTGGTACATCCGGGCAGCGGCAATTGGGACGGCACACTGCTGAACGCGCTGTTGCAACACGCGCCCTCGCTGGAAAAGATTCCGCGTGCCGGCATTGTGCATCGGCTCGACAAAGACACCAGCGGCCTGCTGGTAGTGGCGAAAACGCTCACGGCGCAAACCGCGCTAGTGCGCCAATTGCAGGATCACAGCGTTGCCCGCGAATACGTCGCCGTGGTCCATGGCTTTGTCGCACATGAGGGCAGCGTGGATGCGCCCATCGGCCGTCACAAAATACAGCGCACGCGCATGGCCGTGGCGCCCAACGGCAAAGCCGCGATCACGCACTATGAACCGATAGAACATTTCGGACAGATCACGCTGCTGCGCTGCCGTCTGGAGACCGGGCGCACGCATCAAATCAGGGTACATCTGCAATCCATCGGACATCCGATCGTCGGCGACCCGGTGTATGGCGGCAGCCGTAAAATCCCCGCTGCTGCACATTTTGCACGGCAGGCACTGCACGCGGAAAAACTCGCACTCACGCATCCGGCCACGGGACGACGCCGCAGTTGGAACGCACGCATGCCAGCCGACATGCGCCAGCTGATTGCGGGTCTGAAATCGGCCACATGAATCACGACTGGATTGTTCCGGATTGGCCTGCGCCAACGAACGTCAAAGCGTTTATCACCACGCGCCATGGCGGCGTCAGCACCGGCCCGCACGCGAGTTTTAATCTGGGATTACGTGCCGATGACGACGCGCAGGCGGTTGCCCAAAATCGCATGCTGCTGCAACAACACCTGCCGCAAGTGCCAAAGTGGCTGCGGCAAATTCACGGCACACGTGTGGTCAATGCCGATGCCATCAACGAACGCACCGATAGCCTGGAAGCCGATGCCAGCATCGCGCTCAATCCCGGCACCGTTTGCACTATCATGATCGCGGATTGCCTGCCGGTGCTATTCACCAACCGCGCCGGCACCCGCGTGGCTGCGGCACACGCGGGCTGGCGTGGATTGTCCAACGGCGTCATCGGCAATACCGTGCAAGCGCTCTCCAACGCCGGCGACGATACAGCGGACCTGCTCGCCTACATTGGCCCCGGCATCGGCCCCACGGCATTTGAAGTCGGTGCGGACGTGTTCGAAGCCTTCACCGCAAACGACGCGGCCACCAGGGCCGCTTTCGTACCGCACGCGCCGGGCAAATGGCTCGCGAATTTGTCCATGCTGGCACGGCGCGCACTCGCACAAGCGGGCCTTGCGCCGCAGCATATCTACGGCGGCGACCTATGCACATTCTCTGATCCGGCACGCTTTTATTCCTACCGCCGCGACAAAATCACCGGGCGCATGGCTGCGTTTATCTGGCGGCTGTAAATCACCGGCGCACTAAGTCATTGAATTAACGTATAATCGCGCGTTATTCAATCGCCGGTTGCGGCACCTGTAGTACCTCATCGGCTCACGCATCACTCATGACCACCTTCACCTGGATACTCGCGGCAACTGTCGCCGGCGGCATTGTTTCCGTGCTCGGCGCATGGCTGATCGCGTCGCGCGCCAGCGCAGCACAGATACCCATACTCATCAGCTATGCCGTGGGCGCATTGCTTGGCGCGGTATTTATCGAACTGCTGCCGCATGCCTTCAATCGGTCGGACAATTTGCAGGTTACCGCTGCCACCATCCTCGGCGGACTGCTGTTGTTTTTTATTCTCGAAAAACTGGTGCTGTGGCGGCATTGCCATATCGAAGAATGCGAGGCGCATGATCCTCACGAGGGGCATACTCACACGCCTTCCCCTGCGCCCGTCGTCAGTGGCGCGCATCACCACGATCACGGCCGCAGCGGCATGATGATTTTAATCGGCGACACGTTTCACAATTTCGTCGATGGCGTGCTGATCGCGGCAGCGTTTCTGGCCGACACGCAACTGGGCATCGTCACCGCGCTTGCCATCATTGCGCATGAAGTGCCGCAGGAAGTGGGCGACTTTCTGATCCTGCTGCATTCCGGTTATTCCAAACAGCAGGCCTTCATGCTCAATTTGTTGTCCAGCGCCGCTATGGTAGTAGGTGGCGTACTCGCCTATTTTGCGCTGCAAACGATGGAGCAGTGGGTTAACACACTGATTGCCCTGGCCACCGCCAGCATGCTCTATGTGGCCGTGGCCGACTTGATCCCCGGCCTGCACCGGCGCCCCGAAATACGCGCCACCATCCAGCAAGTGCTTCTGATCGCATTGGGCATCGCGACGATCTGGTTCGTCGGTGAACTCGCGCACGGGCATTAAGCGGCAGGCCACGGGTTAAGCATTCTGCAAGAAAGCCCCTGTAGAATGGCCGCACTCTCACCCGGCAATCCCGACCATGCCCGATAAACCTGACGACGCCTGGCAAGCAGCCCTGAATGCGGTCACCGGCTTTCAGCAACAATTGCTGTCGGCCATCACGCAACCTTTCACACAAGGCGCGGGACAACTGGACGCAGGCGAAACGCTGAAACAACTCGCCGCCGACTACGCGCGCGATCCTGCGCGCTGGCAGCAGTTGCAGCAATCGTGGTACGCGCAACAACTGGCGTTGTGGACCACGCTGTCGTCGCCCGACACACCCAGGCCCGACGCCACCGCAGCCGCACCCGACCGCCGTTTTCGCGCACCCGAATGGCGCGAGCCCTACTTTCAGTGGCTATCGCAATCGTATCTGATCACCTCCCAATGGCTCGAATCGCTCGCCAGCGGCGCGGAACTGGACTCGCACGAAAAAAAGAAAACCGCGTTTCTGATTCGCCAATGGATAGACGCCGCCTCGCCCGCAAATTTCGGCTGGAGCAACCCGGAGGCTATCAAGCTCGCGGCTGAAACAAAGGGCGCCAGTCTTGCGCAGGGCTTGCAAAATCTGCGCGACGATCTACCCAAAGGCATGGTGTCGATGACCGACGAAACCGCCTTTGAGGTCGGCCGCAATCTCGCGATCACGCCCGGCGCCGTGGTATTCGAGAATGAACTGATGCAGTTGATCCAATACAGCCCCACGACGGAAACCGTGCATGAGCGCCCGCTGCTGATGGTGCCGCCGTGCATCAACAAATTCTACGTGCTGGATTTACAGCCTGAAAACTCCCTCGTGCGCTACGCCGTCGAACAAGGCCATACCGTGTTCATGGTGTCGTGGCGCAATGCGCCTGCGAGCATGGGAAAAATCAGGTGGGACGATTACGTGTCGGATGGCGTGATTACCGCCATCAATACCGCGGCCAAAATCAGCGGCGTGAAAAAAATCAACGCACTGGGGTTCTGTGTCGGTGGCACGCTGCTGGCCACCGCCATCGCCGTGCTGCGCGCCAAACGTAAAAATCCGGTTGCCAGTCTTACGCTGCTCGCCACCATGCTGGATTTTTGCGACACCGGCGAGCTGTCGGTATTTATCGACGAAGCCTACGTGCAAAGCCGCGAACGCCAGGTTGCCGAGGGCGCCAACGGCAGCATTCTGCCCGGACGCGAGCTGGCGATTACCTTTGCCAGCCTGCGCGCCAATGATTTAATCTGGAACTACGTCGTCAACAACTATCTCAAAGGCAAGACGCCGCCGCCGTTCGATCTGCTTTACTGGAACGGCGACAGCACCAACCTGCCCGGCGCGATGTATGCATGGTACGTGCGCAACACCTATCTCGAAAACAATCTCAAAGTGCCGGGCAAGCTCACCGTGTGCGGCGCGCCGCTGGATCTTGCGCGCGTGGATGCGCCGGTGTATTTGCTTGCCACACGCGAGGATCACATCGTGCCGTGGAAAACCGCCTACGCCAGCACACCGATCCTGCAAGGCAGG
Source organism: Burkholderiales bacterium (assembly GCA_040081205.1). Taxonomy (GTDB): domain Bacteria; phylum Pseudomonadota; class Gammaproteobacteria; order Burkholderiales; family SG8-41; genus UBA5216. The sequence continues at coordinate 5,044 of JBEBHE010000143.1, forward strand.
CAAACCTTTGTGCTTTCCGCCAGCGGACACATTGCCGGCGTGATCAATCCCGCGTCGCGCGACAAGCGAAACTACTGGATCAACGACACCAATGGCAAAACAGCCTGCGATGCCGACGCGTGGCTGGCAGGCGCCACCTCCCATCCCGGCAGTTGGTGGAAACACTGGCGCACTTGGCTTGCGCAGTATGCCGGCGCAAAAATACCCGCCCGCACGGCACTGGGCGGCGCGGGTTACGCTGAAATCGAAGCGGCGCCGGGACGCTACGTGCGAGAAAAAGCGGCGCCCGTTGATCCAACGCAATAAATACGTGACTATCTGTTTTTAGAATATTTTTTAACATTTACCAGGAGGAAAAAAATGACGCAACGCACAGCAATAGTTACCGGCGGCATGGGCGGACTGGGTGAGGCCATTTGCATCAAGCTCGCCCGCATGGGCTACAAAGTCATCACCACCTGCTCGCCCGGCAACACCAAGCGCGACGCGTGGCTTGCCGACATGAAAAAACAGGGCTTCGATTTCAAGGCCTATGAAATCGACGTCGCTGATTTTGATTCGTGCCAGAAATCCGTTGCCAAAATTCAATCCGAATGCGGGCCGGTGGACGTGCTGGTCAACAACGCCGGTATCACGCGCGACACGACGTTTCGCAAAATGGATAAAGCGTCGTGGGATGCGGTGATGCACACCAATCTGGATTCCGTATTCAACATGACCAAGCCGATCATCGACGGCATGGCCGAGCGCGGCTGGGGGCGCGTCATCAACGTGTCTTCGGTCAACGGGCAGAAAGGCGCGTTCGGGCAAACCAATTACTCCGCCGCCAAAGCCGGCATGCACGGCTTCACCAAAGCCGCCGCGCTGGAATACGCGCGCAAAGGCGTTACCGTGAACACGATTTCGCCGGGCTACATCGGCACGAAAATGGTGATGGCGATTCCGAAAGAAGTGCTCGACAGCAAAATCATTCCGCAGATTCCGCTGGGACGTTTGGGCAAACCGGAAGAAGTCGCGGGACTCGTGGCTTATCTGTGTTCCGATGAAGCGGCGTTTGTCACCGGTGCCAACATCGCCATCAACGGCGGGCAGCATATGCAGTAGTTGCGTTCGATGCGCGCCGCACATGTTGCGTACGCACGCAGCATGCGGCGCGCGATGTTGACGCCTTGCAACCAGTAAGGATACAACATAAGTACATGTTTTTATTATAATTTTTAAACTGCTCCATTGCGTCGCAGCACCTTTTCTGAAATAATGCGCCGTCTCTTCTGCCGGGGTGCGTCATGGCAACACAACCGCGTTTAATCAAGAAATACCCGAACCGCCGTCTCTATGACACCGAGACCAGCACCTACATCACGCTGAGCGATGTCAAAAAGCTCGTGCTCGAAAACGTCGAGTTTCGTGTCGAAGACGCCAAAACCAAAGAAGACCTCACGCGCAGCATTCTGCTGCAAATTATTCTCGAAGAAGAAACCGCCGGCGCGCCGATGTTCTCCAGCGACATGCTGTCGCAGATCATCCGCTTTTACGGCAATGCGATGCAGGGCATGATGGGTAACTTTCTCGAAAAGAACGTGCATACTTTCATGGATATCCAGAAGCGCATGCAGGCGCAGTCGAGCACGCTCTACGGCGCCAACCCCATGCTCAACACCGAGGCATGGAACGAGTTCGTCAAAATGCAGGGCCCCGCGATTCAGGGTTTGATGGGCCGCTACCTCGAACAAAGCGCGAATGCCTTTGTCGAAATGCAGAATCAAATGTCGAATCAAACGCGCAATATGTTCGGCGGATTTCCGTTTGCCGGCTTTGGCGGCGCGGGTGGCACGCCCGGCAAAGACGGCGGCGAAAACAAGAGCTGATTGCACGCTCGTTAAGGTTTAAGGGTTTCCCATGCCGGCGAAAAAAGTCGGATTTGTTTCGCTTGGCTGCCCCAAGGCGCTGGTCGATTCCGAACGTATCCTCACGCAACTGCGCGCCGAAGGCTATCTGATATCGCCGTCGTATAACGACGCCGATCTGGTAGTGGTCAACACCTGCGGGTTTATTGACTCGGCCGTCGAAGAATCACTCGACGCCATCGGTGAAGCGCTCGCTGAAAACGGCAAGGTCATCGTCACCGGCTGCCTCGGCGCCAAGGGCGATATCGTTAAACAAACGCATCCCAAGGTTCTCGCCGTCACCGGTCCGCACGCCACCGATGAAGTGATGCGCGCGGTGCACAAGCATCTGCCGCACAAGCACAACCCGCATATCGATCTGGTGCCTCCGCAGGGTATAAAACTCACACCCAGGCATTACGCGTATCTGAAAATCGCCGAAGGCTGCAATCACCGCTGCACCTTTTGCATCATCCCGTCGATGCGCGGCGATCTGGTCAGCCGGCCGATTGGCGACGTAATGCAGGAAGCCGATAACCTGGTCAAAGCCGGTGTCAAAGAACTGCTGGTGATTTCACAGGACACCAGTGCTTACGGGGTCGATGTGAAATACCGTACCGGTTTCTGGGGCGGCAAGCCGATCAAGACCCGCATGCTGGCGTTGGCGCAGGCGCTGGGCGAAATGGGCGTGTGGGTGCGGCTGCATTATGTGTATCCGTATCCGCACGTCGATGAAGTGATTCCGCTGATGGTGGAGAACGCAAGTAAGGGAAAAATACTCCCCTATCTGGACGTGCCGTTTCAGCACGCCAGCCCGCGCATCCTCAAACTGATGAAGCGTCCGGCGAATGCCGAAAACACGCTGGCGCGCATCAAGGCGTGGCGCGCGATTTGTCCCGAGCTCACCATCCGCAGCACCTTTATCGCGGGCTTTCCCGGCGAGACCGAAGCCGAGTTTGAAGAATTGCTCGCGTTTCTGGAAGAAGCGCAACTGGATCGCGTCGGTTGCTTTGCCTACTCGCCGGTGGAAGGCGCCACTGCCAACGCGCTGCCGAATCCGGTGCCGGATGACGTGCGCGAAGAACGCCGTGCGCGCTTCATGCAAACACAAGAAAAAATCAGCAAAGCACGGCTGAAGAAAAAAGTTGGCCAGACGATGACCGTTCTCGTGGATGCCAACGACGGCAAAAAAGCCGTCGCCCGCAGCAGCGCCGATGCGCCTGAAATTGACGGCAGCGTTTTCATCAGCCAACCCGGCGATCTCAAGCCCGGCGACTTCGCGCAAGTAAAGATCACGCGCGCGGATGCGCATGATCTGTACGGCATGATTATCTAAAATTACAGCTCGTCAGATTTTTCCGCAAGTATCGATGCGAATCGAACGCGACATAATGTGCAAAACTTCCCCCGTCATTCCCGCGCAGGCGGGAATCCATACGATGTTCCATATGGCACTGTGTTATGGATTCCCGCCTGCGCGGGAATGACAGTGTTGGTGTTGACTCGTATGCGGTTGTATTAAAAATTTCCTTTAAAAGCAAAACCCTAAGATGAATAAACTTCTGCAATGGGCAAACCAGCTCAAAGCCGAAGCGGTGACGTTGTGGTTTTGTTATCGTCATCCGAAAACACCATTCATCGCAAAAATCCTCGCCATCAGCATCGTTGCCTACGCCTTCAGCCCGATTGATCTGATTCCGGATTTCATTCCGATACTCGGTTTGCTCGACGAAGCCATACTGCTGCCCATCGGCATCTGGTTCACGCTGAAATTCATACCCACGCCGGTACGCGACGAATGCCGCGAACAAGCCGCACAATGGCTCGCTGAAAAAAACGGTAAGCCACGCAACTGGTTCGGCGCGGCGATTGTCATTTTTTTGTGGATAGCCGCAGCGTGGCTGTGCTGGTGGTGGTTTTTCGCGTAATCACGCACCGCCGCTATAATGCAACCATCATGGCCCTAAGCCCTCGCCGTTTCAAACGCCCCAAATTCGAACGTGCCGCGTGGCGCGAGTGGCTGATTATTGTGTTGCCCATCGCGCTGCTGGTAATTGTTGCGTTCGCGTTAACGTCAAGATTTATCAAACCGGCGCCGCCAGATTCTTTTGTGTTCAGCGCCGGCGCCGAAGGTGGCGCCTACTACCGCTACGCGCTCAGATACAAGGAAATCCTCGCACGCGACGGCATCAAGATGCAGGTGCAAACCTCCGCGGGTTCGTTGCAAAATCTATCGCGCATGCGCGGGGATGCGCCGGAAGCCAGCGCGGGATTCGTGCAGGGCGGCACCACCCAACCCGAAGATTCCAACAACCTGCTGTCGCTTGGGCGCATGTTTTATGAACTGGTATGGGTGTTTCACCGGCTGCCGGCAAACACCGACCGGCTCACGCAATTGCAGGGAAAACGCGTCGCGGTCGGCCCCAGCGGCAGCGGCACCAACCAGTTGGTCATGCAATTGCTCACACAAAGCGATGTCACCGCCAACAATGCGACGCTGCTGGAAATTCCCGCCAAAGCGGCGCTCGATAAACTCGCCGCAGGCGAACTGGACGCCGCGTTTGTAGTAGCCGGTCCCGAAGCGGAAATTCTGCAAGCGCCGCTGCGTTCAAAGGATATCCGGCTGATGAGCCTTGCACAGTCGGACGCTTACGCGATGCGTTTTTCACATCTGGCGCGCATTCCGCTGCATCAGGGCGTGGTCGATCTCAAGGCCAATATCCCTGCGCGCGACGTGCAAATGATCGGCGCAGGCGCCATTGTCGCCGTGCGCGATGATCTGCATCCGGCATTGCAATTCGCGCTGGCACAGGCTGCCGCTGAAGTCCATAAACGACCCAGCATCATTCACGCCGAGAACCATTTTCCGCAGGTGCAAAGCAGCGAACTGCCGATGAGCGCGGTCGCGGAACGCTTTCACAAAACCGGCCCGCCGTTTTTCCAGCGTTATCTGCCGTTCTGGATCGCTGTGCTCGCCGACCGCCTGCTGGTGCTGCTGATACCCATCATCACCATACTCGTGCCGCTGATCAAGATCGTGCCGTTTCTGTACACCTGGCGCGTGCGCAAACGGCTGTGGCACTGGTATGACGAACTGAAAAAGCTGGAACAGGTCATGTACGACACCCCCGCCGATCAGGATAAGCATCTCGCAGAAATTGATCGCATCGATGAAGCGGTTTCCGACATACCCGTGCCGGTTGAATATTCAGAGCAATACTACAATCTGCGCTCGCACGTCGAATTCGTGCGCCGGCGGCTGGATTCTCAAACCACGGCCGCACCCACCGAGGGCTGAGTAACCTCGTTCGCCGGCTGTGCGAAAAACGCCTCCACCTCCGCCAGTTCCCGCGTGCGTTTCATCGGCGGTAGGCTCTTCCAGATACGTTTGCCATACGGCTTTTCCACCAGCCGCGGATCGCAAATCATCAGCACACCGCGGTCGGTTTCATCACGGATCAATCGCCCGGCACCTTGCTTCAAGGTAATCACCGCCTGCGGCACCTGATATTCCATGAAGGCGTTGCGGCCTTCGCGGTTCATCTTGTCGATGCGCGCCGCCAGCACCGGATCATCGGGCGGCGAGAACGGCAGCCGGTCGATCATCACCACCGACAACGCATCACCGCGCACGTCCACGCCCTCCCAGAAACTTTGGCTCGCCACCAGCACCGCGTTGCCGAGCGTGCGAAAACGATCGAGCAATTCGGTGCGCGAGCCTTCGCCCTGCACCAGCACCGGATAATCGAGCCCGCGCGCCTTGAACTCCTCGCGCACCAGCTCGCTCGCCTCACGCATGGCGCGCAAGCTGGTGAACAGCAAAAACGCCCTACCCTCGCTCGCCATCAGCACCGGCAGCGCGGCTTTGACCACCGCTGCCGTGTACTCGCGCGTGTTCGGATTCGGCAAATCCTTCGGCACGTACAGCAACGCCTGATTTTCGAAATCAAACGGGCTGGGCCACGTTGCCGTCTGCGCATCATCCAGCCCCAACTCGCCGCA
>JBEBHE010000444.1:0-2903 GCA_040081205.1 Burkholderiales bacterium
TTCTTATATACATTTCGCAAACGGGTCGCAGCCAGTATGCTGGGCGTATTGGCGCTCGGCGGTTGCGCGACGATTGAAGAATCCTGGCGCGGCGATGGGCTGGCCGAGCAGCCTGCGGTACGCCAGTGCGCAGCGCATTTCATTGCGTTGAATGCCGCGGTTGAACGCGCGGGCGTGCGCGACGCCGAGGCAATGCGTATTTCCGGATTTCCGTATTTGCGGGTCGATCGCTTCAGTGCGAGCCTGCGCAATGTCAATGTAATGGGAAGCGACGACAAGGCCTACGTGCAATGGTTGTTGCGATTGCAAGCGCTGGATCAGGCGGCGAGGCGCGTCGAAATCAGCAATCTTCCGGAATCGGAAATACGCGCGTTGCAGCGCGATAGCGGTGGACGTGCCGCATTGCTTGATCAAACCGGGCGTTGCGCGGATCTGCTGCGCGAACAGGACCGGATGTTGCCGGAGCGCGCCGAAGTGATACGCGCGCGGGCACAAGTGCCGGACGACTATGTGACATGGCAGCGCGTGGTGGGGCTATACGGGCTCACCAACATTCCTTTTTCCAGAGGCATCGCACTGTGGCACAGCGAGGCCTTGCGCGATTTTCAGAATGCGCCGGAAGGCCGCCAGCCCGCGCAGCCGTTGATGCGCTACGCCATAGCGGACGAGACGGCGGCGACGCGCGAGCAGGTTGCCGCCATCCTGCGCCGCGCCAGCAACAACCCGCTGCGCATTCCGGAATTCAACGATAATGAGCGCGCAGTACTGTTGAGCGCGTTCGCGCCGGTGTTCGAGGTGGAGACGGGCGGTGACTATGATCGCGTCGGGCGCTTGCGTTGGGGAAGCAGTGCCACGCTGCAAGTCGATACGACCGTGCCGGTGGTGTATCACCGCATCGCGTTTGCGCGTTATGGTGATCGTACGCTGACGCAGCTCGTCTATAGCGTTTGGTTTTCGGAGCGGCCCGCGGATCACCCGCTGGATGTGCTGGCGGGGCGGCTGGATGGTGTGGTGATCCGTGTAACGCTCGACCCGGAAGGCGATCCGCTGGTCTACGACAGCATTCACCCCTGTGGTTGCTACCACATGTTTTTTCCGACGCCACGCGTGCAGGCATTGCCGGCGCCTGAAGGCGTGGGCGAATGGGCGTTTGTGCCGGCGATGCTGCCGGCGCACACCGTGGGCGCGCGCATCGCCGTGCGTATCGCCACGCGCAGCCATTACCTTGTGGGTGTCGCGCTCGATAAATCCGGCGGTACCCACAGTTACACCCTGCTGCCGGAAAACGATCTGCGCACGTTGCCGCTATCGGAGAACGAGTCGCTACCGCAGCAGGTAACACGCAGTATCTATGCGCCCGATGGTTTGGTGCCGGGGACGGCGCGGGCAGAGCGGCTGTTGTTCTGGCCGATGGGCATACCCAGCGCGGGCGCGATGCGGCAATGGGGTCATCATGCCACGGCGTTTGTCGGACGCCGCCATTTCGATGACGCCGACCTGATCGAAAAGCGCTTTCGCGTCGTCGCGCCTTGAGGGAAGTGCGGCGCGCACGCGGGCTGGTGCGTGAAGGTGAAGCACCGCATAATCCACGCGCATGAACACCTTGCTTCCCCTGCGGTGGGATATTTTTTGCCGCGTCATTGATAATTTCGGCGATATCGGCGTGAGCTGGCGCCTGGCGCGGCAACTGGTTTCCGAGCACGGACTATCGGTGCGGCTGTGGGTAGATCAAATGGCTAGTCTGCACGCGCTGTGTCCGCAAGTGGATGCCGATGCGACGAGGCAAGTGGTGGAAGGCGTGGTGGTTTTTCAGCTCGCGGATGAATCGGGTTTTTCGCAACCGGCAGATGTGGTGATTGAAGCGTTTGGCTGCGGCTTGCCGGAAAAATATGTGTCTGCGATGGTGGCGCGTAAAACAAAACCGTTGTGGATTGTGCTGGAATATCTGAGTGCCGAGCCGTGGGTGCGTGAACATCACGGTCTGCCGTCGCCGCATCCGCAACTGGATCTGCGGCGGTATTTTTTCTTCCCCGGCATTTCCGAAGGGACTGGCGGTGTTTTGTGTGAGGCGGACTTGCTCGCGCGCCGCGCCGCGTTTGATGCGGCAGCGAAGCGCGCCTGGTGGGCGCGCATGGGCTTCGATGACGTGCCGCCACAGGCGCTATCCGTTTCGCTATTTGCTTACCCGCATGCACCGGTTCAGGCGCTGCTGGCGGCTTGCGCGGCCAGCACGACGCCGGTGGTCGTCGCGATACCGGAAGGACCGCTCGCGCAGCGGGTGCGCGGCGAATTCCCGCGGCGCAGCGGGAATCTCGAACTGCGTTTTGTGCCGTTCGTGCCGCAGGCGGACTACGACGCATTGCTGTGGGCCTGCGATATCAATTTCGTGCGCGGCGAGGATTCGTTTGTGCGCGCGCAATGGGCGGGACGGCCGTTCGTGTGGCACATTTATCCACAGGCGGAAAACGCGCATGTGGCCAAGCTGAATGCGTTTCTGGATGTTTACACTAGCCGTTTATCAGCGCCCGCCGCGCAGGCGGTGCGTGGCTTATGGCATGTGTGGAATGGGGTGGATGGTGCGCCGCCGTTTGCCGATGCCTGGTACGCTTTCTCGGGCCAGCTTCCGGCGCAGCGGCGGGGGTTATCGCAGTGGGAGGAAGGCCTGCGAGGTGTGGGCGATCTCACGGGCAACCTGGTTCGGTTCTGCCAAAAAATGATATAATTCAACGCTTTCCCAACAAATTTTTGCAGGGTTCAGTTGCGTACGATAGGAACGATAAGGAATAGGTTATGAAGATAGCTCAGGAAATCAGGGCAGGTAATGTGATCATGGTGGGCGCCGATGCGATGGTGGTGCAGAAGGCCGAGTTCAGCAAATCGGGCCGCAACGCGTCCGTGGTCAA
>JBEBHE010000445.1:0-2887 GCA_040081205.1 Burkholderiales bacterium
GATCAATGTAGCCATAGATTAAATATTATTTAAAAACAGATAGTTACAAACATACACTATACCGCCACATAAGATGCCCCGCCCCACTACAATAAGCACATGATTCCGTGGCTTGAGAACAATGCGCCATTCCCGCCGCTATCACGTGCGCTGGCCGATCCTAATGGTTTACTTGCCGCTGGCGGCCAGCTGTCGTCCGAGCGCCTGATCGACGCCTACCGCAACGGCATTTTCCCATGGTACAGCGCGGATCAGCCGCTGCTGTGGTGGAGCCCCGATCCACGCATGGTGTTAATTCCGGCGGAGCTGAAAATCTCGCGTTCGCTCGGCAAACGCGTGCGCAAACAAGATTTTGAAATTCGCATCGATACGGCATTTGAGTCCGTAATGCGCGCCTGCGCCGCGCCGCGCGATGGGCATGACGGCACGTGGATCACCGATGACATGGTTGCGGCGTACACCGTATTGCATCGCCGCGGACTCGCGCATTCGGTGGAAACCTGGATCGGCGGTAAACTGGCCGGCGGACTCTATGGCGTAGCGCTCGGCCGCATGTTTTACGGCGAATCAATGTTCACGCGCACCACCGACGCTTCAAAGATCGCGCTGGCGCATCTTGCGCGCCAGCTCGAGCGCTGGCGATTCGGATTGATTGATTGCCAGATGCAGACTTCTCACCTCGCGTCGCTCGGCGCACGCGAGATTGCACGCAGCGATTTCGTACGCCAGCTCAAAGTCTTGGTAAACTGTGAGCCGCCACATTCATGGCAATTCGACAATGACTTATTTAACTGAGTTTCCGCTGTCGGTACTACAGTTTTACTCGACCGCGCCCTACCCGTGCAGTTATCTGCCGGAGCAACTCGCGCGCTCGCAGGTTGCGACGCCCAGTCATTTGATCGACACCGCAGTCTACGGCGAACTGGTACGTGCGGGCTTTCGCCGCAGCGGCGCGTTTACGTATCGCCCGCATTGCGACCAGTGCCAGGCCTGTGTGCCGGTGCGCATCCTGGCAGCAGATTTTATGCCGAGTCGCACACAGCTGCGCTATCACAAAAAGCATGCAGGCCTGTCCGCGCATCTGCTCGAACTCAAATACCATCCCGAACACTACGCGCTTTATCTGCGCTATCAGGCCAGCCGTCACAGCGGCGGCGGTATGGATCAGGACAGCCGCGAGCAGTACCGGCATTTTCTGTTGCAAAGCAATGTCGATTCGCGGCTGGTGGAGTTTCGCGAGAACGGCGAATTGCGCATGGTCAGCATCATCGACGTGCTGCCGGACGGCTTGTCGTCGGTATATACGTTTTACGATCCGGATATTCGCGGCGCGAGTTTCGGCACCTACAATATTCTGTGGCAAATTGCGCTGTGCAAAAAACTCGATCGCCCTTATCTTTATCTCGGCTATTGGATCGCGCGCAGCCGGAAGATGGCCTACAAAATTCAGTTCCAGCCGCTCGAAGGCCTGATCGAAGGCCAATGGCGGCCGCTTGAACCTCAATCTTGACGTTAACGCCAGGCAACCGCATGCGCGTCCTGATTATCGAAGACGATCCGGATATCGCGTCGAACCTCTACGATTTTCTGGAAGCCGCAGGACACACGGTAGATGCCGCGCCCGATGGCGTCACCGGATTGCATCTCGCGTCCAGCGCCGCTTTTGACTGCATCGTGCTGGATGTCAGCCTGCCGCGTCTCGACGGCAACACGCTATGCCGGCGGCTGCGTGAAGAGGCGCGCGTCGATACGCCGGTGCTGATGATTACCGCGCGCGATACCCTCGACGACAAGCTGAAAGGTTTCGAGCATGGTGCGGACGATTATCTGGTCAAACCCTTTGCACTGAAAGAAGTGGAAGCGCGGCTCATCGCGCTGCACCGTCGTCACGCCGGCAAAAGCGTCCAGCGCGCGCTCACCGTTGGCGCGCTAACCCTTGATCCGCGCACCTTGCGGGTGAGTTATCGCGGCAAGGACGTGAAGCTCCCGCCCAAATGCCTGCGCCTGCTGGAAATCATTATGTCGCAGCCGGACAAAGTGCATACGCGCGATGAACTCGAACACGCCGCATGGGGCGACAAACAACAAACCAGCGACACGCTGCGCACGCACATGCATGTGCTGCGCCGCGCACTCGCGCAAGCGGGCGGCACCGACCCCATCGAAACCGTGCATGGCATGGGATACCGTCTGTCTATTGAAGAGTCCGCTGGCGGCCAGCCATGAGCCGCAAGCGCCCGGGGTTGCGGCTACGAGTGGCATTAGCCTTCACTGTCGCATTCACGCTGATGATGTGCGCACTCGGCTTCACGCTGTTTACCGCCTTCGAGGACATGGAAGACACGCTGGTTGAGCGCCTGATGAACGACGAAGTAAATTTCATGGTTGAACGGCTGCGCGACAATCCACGTCTGGCCACGCCCGCCAATCCGCATTTGAAGGCGTACCTGGTGCGCACGCCGGCGGACGAGCCGGCGTTGCCCGAAAATTTTCGCCGCCTCGGCATCGGCCAGCACGAAGTCTACGACAAAGGCCGTGAAATCCACGTCGCCGTGCGTGATATCGCGGGCGGACGATTGTATGTGGCCTATGATGTCAGCCTGTTCCAGCAGCGCGAGCATCAGTTTCTGATTTTGCTGGGACTTTCGATACTCGCCGTCATAGGTGTGTCGCTGACACTTGGCTACTGGTTGTCTGGTGTGCTGGTAAAACAGGTGACCACGCTCGCCAGGACGGTGGACAAGCTCACGCCGGGAGAATTGCGGCAACCGCTGGCGCAACCCGGACAGGAAGCCGAGGTCGCGCAACTGGCGCGTGCGTTCGACAACTATCAGGCGCGGCTGGATGCGTTGTTGCGGCGCGAGCAGGAGTTCACCGCCGACGCCAG
>JBEBHE010000446.1:0-2886 GCA_040081205.1 Burkholderiales bacterium
TTCAACGTCGTATGGAAAACCAAAGGCCCGGTGAAAGCCCAGCCGTGGAGCCCGTACATTCCCGGCAATGACAAGAAGAAAGATGAGCCTGCATTGATGGCGGAAAAACCGGCGGCGAAAAAGTAGTCATGTAAAATGTAGTTTGCCGGTGTTATGTTCGCGGCGGAGCGCGTTGTATGTTCTCCGCCGCGCATAAAAAGGGGGCTGTGAAGTGCGATACGGCTCCCTTTTTATGCGCGGAAAATTCATGAGAGGCGGAATGCTTTCGCGCGTGGGCGCACTCTTTGTGTGCTTCGCGTGCATGGCGTGCCCCGCCGCGGCGCTCGACCGTGCTGCGGTGGAAAAACTCGCCTTCGGTGAAGGCGATGAACGCATGGATGCCATTAGCGCGCTCGTCACCGAAGGTGATCCGCGCGCGGCGGAGATTCTTGGCGCGCTGGGCGAAGGCGAGTTGCAAACCGCCGGCAAACGCGTGTTGATCGTCAAAGGCAATGATGCCATCGACGCGATAACCGGTGAAAAGCTCGCGGCCTTGCCCGCCGAGCGCGAAGACATCGTAGTGAACAACCGTTTGCGCGGCGCGGTGCAAGGCGCGTTGGCCGCGCTGAAACTGGTGTCCCCGGATCGCGCCGCGCGTTTTGCCGCCGCGAAGGCGCTGGCCGGCGGCGCGGACGCAGGCATGTTGCCGCTGGTGAAAAAAGCGCTGGATAAGGAAAGCGATGCTGATATACGCACGCTGCTCACGCACATCGCCGCAACGCTGGAGCTTAAGGCGGGCGACGTAAAAACGCGGCTCGCCGCCGTGCGCACGCTGGGACTATCCGGCGGCGGCAACGCCAAGCCTTTGTTGCTGTCTGTGCTGGAAGGCGAAACGGATGCTGATGTGCGCCTCGAAGCGCAAAAAAGTTTGAAGCACGTTGAAGAGCGCCTGGTGTGGGGGCAACGCGCAGGACTGTTGTTCGCGGGCATTAGCCTCGGATCCATATTGTTGCTCGCGGCGTTGGGGCTGGCGATTACCTACGGCCTGATGGGCGTGATCAACATGGCGCATGGCGAGCTGATGATGATCGGCGCCTATACGACATTCGTTGTGCAAAATCTGTTCCGGGCGCATTTGCCCGCGGCGTTCGACTGGTATTTATTGTGCGCGGTGCCGGTGGCGTTTGCGGTCTCGGCGCTGGTGGGCATGGCGCTGGAGCGTTCGGTCATTCGCTGGTTGTATGGCCGTCCGCTCGAAACGCTGCTAGCCACCTGGGGCATTAGCCTGGTGTTGATACAGGCGGTGCGCACGATCTTCGGAGCGCAAAATGTGCAGGTCGAAAACCCCGCGTTCATGTCCGGCGGCATTGAATTGCTCGCTAACGTGGTGTTGCCGTGGAGCCGCATTGTTATCGTGCTGTTTGCGGGCGCGGTGCTGGCCGGCGTGTGGTTGCTGCTCACGCGCACGCGGCTCGGGTTGTTCGTGCGCGGCGTGACGCAAAACCGCGCGATGGCGTCGTGCGTGGGCGTGCCGACGGCGCGTGTGGATACGCTGGCGTTCGGGCTGGGCTCCGGTATTGCGGGGCTGGCTGGTTGCGCGTTGTCGCAGATCGGCAACGTCGGGCCGGATCTTGGTCAGTCGTATATCGTCGATTCGTTCATGGTGGTGGTGCTGGGTGGCGTCGGGCAACTGGCGGGCACGGTGTACGCGGCGCTGGGGCTGGGTTTCGCCAACAAGTTGCTGGAATCGTGGTCGGGCGCGGTGCTTGCGAAGATCGTCGTGCTGGTGTTTATTATTGTCTTCATACAGAAGCGTCCGCAAGGCATGTTCGCGCTGAAAGGGCGCTCCGTGGAAACATGAGCGGACCACTCACCAGTACCTTTACGCGCTTGTATGGCTCGCGCGGTTGGGCCGTGCTTGCTGCGTGCGGTTTTGTGCTGTTCGTGATATTCCCCGTGTTGAATCTGGCGACGCCGGCGGAGAGCACATTTCATGTGTCGGCATACTGGATCACGCTGATCGGCAAAATCATGTGTTACGCCATCGTTGCGTTGGCGATGGATCTGATCTGGGGTTATTGCGGCATTCTGTCGCTGGGCCATGGCTTGTTTTTTGCGCTGGGCGGCTATGGCATGGGCATGTATCTGATGCGCCAGATCGGTCGTGACGGGCAATACCGCGCCGAATTGCCCGACTTCATGGTGTTTCTCGACTGGAAAGAATTTCCGTGGCAGTGGTGGAACACCGATCAATTCTGGTGGGCGCTGCTGCTGGCGGTCGCAGCGCCGGGACTGCTCGCGTATGTGTTCGGCTACTTCGCGTTTCGTTCGCGCATCAAGGGCGTGTATTTTTCGATTATCACGCAGGCCCTGACGTTTGCCGCCATGCTGCTGTTTTTCCGCAATGAAACCGGCTTCGGCGGCAATAACGGCTTCACCGATTTCAAACGCATACTCGGCTATTCGATTACCACGCCCGAAACGCGCATGGTGTTGTTCACGCTGAGCGGCGCGGTACTGCTCGGCACGCTGCTGCTGGGTCGTTATCTTGTCACTTCAAAGTTCGGACGCGTGCTGGCCGCAATACGCGACGCGGAGCAGCGCGTCATGTTCTGCGGCTACAACACGCTGCATTACAAGTTATTCATATGGACGTTGTCGGCAGTGTTGTGCGGTATCGCCGGGGCGCTGTATGTCACGCAAGTCGGCATCATCAATCCGGGCGAAATGTCGCCGGCGAACTCGATTGAAATCGCGATCTGGGTGGCCGTGGGCGGACGCGGCACGCTTGCCGGCGCCATTGTCGGCGCGGGCGTGGTGAATGGCGCCAAAAGTTTTTTCACACAGGCGTTTCCCGAATACTGGTTGTATGTGCTGGGACTCCTGTTTATTCTGGTGACGCTCTTC
>JBEBHE010000144.1:0-10846 GCA_040081205.1 Burkholderiales bacterium
AATCACCGACACGCCCCAACCCTTGTGGCAGCATTCCAGCGCCTGGCGCATTACATCGACATTGCCGATGCACTCGAAGCTGTAATCAGCACCCCCTTTAGTCAGATTCACCAGGTACGCCACCAGATCGCCTTCGACTTCCTTCGGATTCACAAAATGCGTCATGCCGAACTTCTTCGCCAGCGATTCGCGCGCCGGGTTCAGATCGACGCCGACGATCATATTGGCCCCGGCGAGCCGCGCACCCTGAATCACGTTCAATCCAATACCGCCGAGTCCGAACACCACCACATTCGCGCCCGGCTCCACTTTCGCCGTGTTGATCACCGCACCGATGCCGGTGGTCACGCCGCAGCCGATGTAGCACACCTTGTCGAACGGCGCGTCTTCGCGGATTTTTGCCAGCGAAATTTCCGGCACCACGGTGTAGTTGGCGAACGTCGATGTACCCATGTAGTGAAACAACTTTTTGCCGTCCAGCGAAAAACGGCTGCTGCCGTCGGGCATCAGTCCCTGCCCCTGCGTCACACGGATCGACTGACACAGATTGGTTTTTTCGGAAATGCAGTATTCGCACTGGCGGCATTCCGGCACATACAGCGGAATCACATGATCGCCCTTTTTCAGCGAAGTCACGCCCGGCCCCACATCGACCACGATGCCCGCGCCTTCATGCCCAAGAATTGCCGGAAATAATCCCTCCGGATCGGCGCCCGATAAGGTGAATTCATCGGTGTGGCAAATGCCCGTGGCCTTGATTTCCACCAGCACTTCGCCCGCGCGCGGACCATCCAGATCGACATCCGCGATCACCAGAGGCGCACCAGCTTTGTGCGCAACCGCAGCTTTTACTTTCATGCGTTTCCTTCGTAACTGATTGTAGAAAGCCGATACTATAAACTGTCTCGCGATGAATGCCGCACTCACCAACGATACCCGACCGATTTATCGCGGCCGCTTCGCACCGTCGCCTACCGGCCCGCTGCATTTCGGATCGCTGGTCGCCGCCGTCGGCAGTTACCTCGACGCCCGTTCGCACGGCGGGCAATGGCTGGTGCGCATCGAAGACATTGATACGCCGCGCGTGATTCCTGGCGCCGCTGACGACATCCTGCGCACGCTGGAACAGTTGGGCATGCACTGGGATGACGCCGTGATGGTTCAAAGCCAACGCGGCGCAGCCTACCGTGCCGCGTTCGAAAAGTTGCGTGCGCGCGGCGTGTTATACCCATGCGCGTGTACGCGGCGCGAAATCGCCGATTCAGCGCTGCTCGGCGCGGTGCATGGCATTGATGGTTTTGTCTATCCGGGCATCTGCCGCGATGGATTACCGGAAGGCCGCGCGCCGCGGGCCACGCGCGTACGTACCAACGGCGTACCCATAACCTTCGACGACGCCATTCAAGGCGCGATCACCCAAAATCTGGAAAGGGACGTGGGCGACTTCGTGGTGTGGCGCGCCGACGGATTGTTCGCCTATCAACTGGCGGTGGTGGTGGATGATGCTGAACAAGGCATTACGGATGTCGTGCGCGGCGCCGACTTGCTGGACTCCACGCCGCGGCAAATCTATCTGCAACAACTGCTGGACCTACCCGCGCCGCGTTACGCGCATCTGCCTGTTGCGGTTAACGCGCGCGGTGAAAAACTCTCCAAACAGACGCTCGCAAAACCGATCGACACGACGCAGCCCGCGCGCGAAATCGTCCGCGCACTGCGTTTTCTGGGGCAACCCGTGGAAGCGGAATGGCAGGACGCCGCGCTTCGGGATTTGTGGCCCTGGGCCATTACGCATTGGGATCGCTGTCGCATCCCGGCGCAGCGGACGATCCATCCCGCCGATAGCTCAGCGCATCGCTAACGCAAACGACCGGGGCCACGCGCTCAAAGGCTGCCGCCGCGATTTTGCACTACGGCCGCCAGCGCCGCCGCAAGTTTTTCAACACTGATGGGTTTGACCAACACCTCATCAAAACCACTGGCAATAAAATTGCGCCGGTCTTCCGGTTGCGCATGCGCCGTATAGGCAATCACGGGCACACCCGAAATAGCCGCGTTGGCCCGGATGTTCTGGCACACCTCCATGCCGCTCATGCCCGGCATGCTGATGTCGAGCAACACCAGATCGCAATGCGCCGTCTCCAGCGTCTCCAGCGCTGTACGGCCATCCGATGCCGTCAGCACCGCCCACCCCTGCCGCTCTAGCAGAGCCTGCGCCGTCAGACGATTCGACGGAATATCATCGACCACCAACACACATTTGCCTGTGGTCATGCCAGATCACCACGCGGACAGGCATTCCTGTGCAATCGCAGGCAGTGGCGCACCGGCGTTTGCCAATAGCGCTGCCCCACAGCAGTCTGTAAATTTATCCATATAAACATATACTTGTCATTCTACGCCAATCTTCCGCATTGATCCACGGCGATCCGTTGCAAATTTTGCGGCCCGGCTTTGTACTTTGCGCGACGGTGCGCTAGGATACAAGCCGTATGCTCGCCAAACGCACAAACAAGCCGACGCGCAAGGCCGCACGCACGCCGTCACTGCACAAGCGTGCCGCCACGTCCGCGACGCTCACCGGAAAGCGCTATCACGAACTGTTCGACACGCTGGCCGAAGGGGTGCTGATGGTCGCCGCGAATGGCCAACTGATCGCCGCCAACGCCAGTGCGGAATCGATACTGAGCATGACGGCGAAGGACATCGAGCGCGCGCTGCGCGACGACGCGGCGTGGCGCGCCATCACGGAAAAAGGCGATGCGTTTCCGCCGCGTGATTTTCCGATACGCAAGACGCTGCGCACCGGCAAGACGCTGAGAAACATTCTGGTCGGCATCCGTCTGCCGCGCCGCAAACCGCGCTGGCTTGCCGTCAATACCCAGCCGGTATTCGCGCCCGGACAACGCAAGCCCGTCGCCGTCGTCGCCTCGTTTGAAGATGTTACCCGTCAACGGCGCGTCGAGGCGGAACACGCTCAACTGGCGGCGGCGGTCCATGCCTCTGCCGATGCCATTACCAGCGCCAATCTGAAAGGGGAATTTATCAGTTGGAATCCCGGCGCGGAAAAACTGTTCGGCTATCCAGCATCGGAAGCCATCGGACGCTCCACCGGGTGGATGATCCCGGACCATCTGCGCGCTGAACTGCTCGAATACCGCAAGCGCGTGCTGGCCGGCGAAACGATCATCGGCTGGCCCACGCAGCGCACGCGCAAAGACGGCACAGGCGTGGCCGTGGAAAGCAGCTACTCGCCGCTGCGCGACGCCCACGGAAAAATCAACGGTATCGTCGGCGTGCACCGCGATGTATCGAAGATGGAGGAAATGCTCGCGCGCATCAAGGCCAGCGAACAGTTGTTCCGGCTGGCGCTGGACGGCATCCCCGATGTATTCATGATTTACGATCCCGATCTGCGGCTGAAATTCGTCAATGAGCGCGGCGCCGAACTGTTCGGCAAACCGTATTCCGACATCATCGGCCGGTGCGATGAAGACCTGTTGCCGCTGGAAGTCACCCGCACCTACCTGCCGACGCTGCAGATTGCCCTCGGCATCAAAACCACGCAATCCGTGGAGACCACCTTTGCGCTGCGCGGACGCCAGTTCGCCATTCAGGCGACCTTTGTGCCCATGCTGGACGAGCAGGGCGGCGTGCGCCAGATTCTCGGCATCTTTCATGATTTCACCAAGCGGCGGCAGACCGAAGAACGCATGGCGTTCATGGCGCAGTACGACGCGCTTACCGGCCTGCCCAACCGCTATCTGCTGCTGGATCGCATGGAAGCCGCCATGCAGCGCGCCAAGCGCAACAAAACGCTGCTCGGCGTGTTGTTTCTCGACCTCGACCGTTTCAAGCAAATTAACGACACGCGCGGACACGCCACCGGCGACCTTTTGCTGCAACAAGTGGCGGAACGGCTCGCCGGCACCCTGCGCGCGACGGACACCATTGCGCGGCTCGGCGGCGATGAATTCACGGTGCTGGTGGAGAACACCTCACGCATCGAAGAAATCACCACCGTCGCCGACAAGATCAAGGCGGCCTTCGCGACGCCGTTTGAGACCGAATCGGGGGAAATTTTCACCACCACCAGCGTCGGCATTACCGTTTACCCGCAGCACGATTACAACCGCGACGAGCTGCTGAAAAACGCGGACGTCGCGATGTATCACGCAAAACAAGAGCGCAATGCCTGGCAGCTTTACCGTCCGGATATGAACTCGAATGCGGCGAGCCGCCTGAACATGGAGGTCGAACTGCGGCACGCCCTTGAGCGCCACGAATTTGAACTTTATTTTCAGCCGCAAATACAGATTGCCACCGGCGCCGTGGTCGGCATGGAAGCATTGATACGCTGGCACAGCGAAAAACTGGGCGCTATCGGCCCCGGCGACTTCATACCGCTGGCCGAAGACACGGGATTGATTGTTCCCATCGGCGAGTGGATTCTGCGCCGCACCTACGAGCACTGCAAAACATGGGAACGCGCCGGATTGGCGCCGCTGCCGGTGTCCGTCAACATCGCCGCGCCGCAGTTTCGCCGCAGCAATCTGTTGCAACTCATTGTCTCGATACAGTCGGAGTACGCGCTCGACCCCGGGTGGCTGGCGCTGGAAATCACCGAAAGCAGCATCATGAGACACGAAGAACAGACCATCAAAACACTGCTCGCTTTAAGCGACATGGGCATCCAGCTTTCAATCGACGACTTCGGCACCGGCTATTCGAGCCTGAGCTATCTCAAACGCTTTCCGCTGGATAAACTCAAGATCGATCAATCATTCGTGCGCGATATCACGGTTGATCCCAACGACGCAGCCATTGTGTCGGCGATCATCGCCATGAGCAAACAGTTGGGGCTGAAGACGGTGGCGGAAGGCGTGGAAACCGACGAACAATTGCAATTTCTCACGCAGCTTGCGTGTGATGAATACCAGGGTTATTTGTTCAGCAAGCCCGTTGCGGCGGACGCCGTTCCGGATTTGATTCGCGCACGGCAACAGCGCCGCTGATCCTATCGGCGCAAAGGAATTACCGTTCCATCGGCGCCGGCCGTGCGTGCCGCATATGCTTTTCGCGCCGCCGCCGCCGCAATCAGGCTGCGTATCTCATCAATCGCTGCGCGCGCGGCTTCTTCACCCGCCATGATATTGGCCTGGCGATGCTGAAAATCGTTAATGCGCGAGCGTACGGTTTGCGGGCGTATCACCACATCCGCCGCGCCGGCATCGCCGGCGGGCCTGCGGGAAATATCCACGGCGATCACCACATCCGCGCCCATGTCGCGCGCCAGTGATGCCGGCACGCGGCTGGCCACGCCACCATCCACGTAGGTGCGCCCGTTGATGGTGACCGGCCAGAAAAATTTGGGCACGCTCGCCGACGCCCGCACCGCGATGCCGGTGTTGCCGCGATTGAATATCGCCATGCGTCCGCTGCTTTGTTCCGCAGCCACTGCGGCAAAGGGTTTGCTCAATGCTTCGATCAGGCGCCCGTTCAAGGTGCTATTAACGTAGTGCTGCAAACGCGCGCCTTCCACCACGCCCGGCCCGAACACGGTGAAATCAAAAATCTGGTGGTCTTCGAGCTCGAGCGCCAGCGCCTCAAGCATTTGCGCAGACATGCCGCCCGCGTAGAACGACGCCACCAGCGCGCCGGAGCTGGTGCCGACCACCACGTCGGCCTCCACGCCCGCGGCTTCGAGCGCTTTCACCACCCCCACATGCGCGAACCCGCGCGCACCGCCGGCACCGAGCACCAGTCCGACAATGGGGCGCTGCGCTTTCAATGGCACGATGGCCGCGGTGCGCGGCGCGTCGCCGCCGTCGTGATTCGCGGGCGCAAGCGCGCAACCGGCCAGCGCCGCTGCGAGTAAAATGAGGCTAACGATTTTCATGAGTTTCGTAGTGTCCTGACAACAACGCTTACATGCAAGTTCCGGATCGCCCTTCACCACCACATCGGAGCGCTTGCCATGGTATATAAATTTCACCATAAAAACAAATACTTACAATAATCCGTCCACTGCCACCACGCGCAAGACACGGCCATACCCGAACGCACGTACGCGATCACCCGTTTAATCACCTTAATCTAACCAAGGAAAAATCATGGCCAGCGAACTATTCAACAAAGGCATCGCCCTCCGCCGCGAAGTGCTCGGCGCCGAGTACGTCGATAAATCAATGCAGAACATCGATGAATTCAGCATGGCGATGCAGGAATACGCCACCGAAACCGCGTGGGGCATGATCTGGAGCCGCCCCGGCCTGCCGCGCAAAACACGCAGCCTGCTCAACATCGGTCTGCTCGCCGCATTCAACCGGCAGCATGAGTTCAAGCTGCACGTGAAGCGTTCGTTCGGCAACGGCGTGACCAAGGACGAAATCAAGGAAGTGCTGCTGCAAATCGCCTGTTATGCCGGCGTGCCGGCAGGCATTGAGGCCTTTCGCTGGGCGAAAGACGCGATGGCGGAACTGGAGCAAGAGCAGCGCGGGTAGTTTGATCTCCTTTGATAAATGGGCTTACCATGACTGCTCTGACCAGCTTTTCGGGTAATTCCAGCCTGTTAGCGTAGTCCTGCGACCTGATCTGACATAATAATCGGGTTGAATTCTCATGTTACCCATAGGTGTTTGATGTTATATGCTGACCGGTGATCATGAGTCCCGATGCCCTGAGCGATATTACGGATAACGCGGCTAGCGGCTCCCGGCCGCTGCGCAACCTGCGGCGCACCGTTGTGCTGCTGTCATTGCTGGCGGTGTTATTCGGCGCGGGATTTTCGTGGTTGTCCTGGCGCGCGGAATACGCTCGCCAATCCACGCAACTCTCCGTGGTTGCGGAAATGGGCGAACGGGCACTGAACGCCTATCTGGGTAGCCTCGATAAAGCGCTGCAAATTCTGGCCGAGGATATCCGCGGCGCAGACGGGAAAATCGATATCAAGGCAGCCGATTTCCAGTTGCGGCGTTTCAAAAAATTTCACCCTGAACTGCAGGTCGCCCTGGTAACCGAGATTGACGGCCAAATCCTGTCGACCTCCGAGAGCCGTCCGCGCAACGGCCTGCCGTCCCTCGCAGCGGAACCCTCCTTCATCATCAGCCGCGAAGAACTGCAGCGCGGCGCGCGAATCAGCATCAGCCATGCGTTCCGTGGCTTGATCAGCGGCGAGTGGATCATTCCCGTTCGCTACGGCATTCGCGACAGCGACGGCACGGTGCGCTTCGTGCTGAGCGTGGGATTGCCTGTGTCCAAGACCTACAGTTTCTGGAAGGACGCGCCGCTGCCACCGGGGGCCGCTTTGGGATTGTTGCGCGACGACCTGTACCTGGTGAGCCGGTATCCGGTACCGGCGGGTACAGAATTCAAGGATTTGTTTGGGCACGCCCAAAAAGGCGTGCTGGCAAGGCACCTCCAGCAGGCGCAATTTCCACAAAGCGGTTTTGTTGATGGCGTCAGTTCCGTGTCGTCCACGGCCGCTTTATTCGCGTACCGCCGCCTGCAGGATTATCCGCTCACCCTTGGCGTCAACAATCCCAAATCAAATATCTGGGCAGCATGGTGGCAGGACGTGCGCGTGCCGTTGCTGCTAATCGCACTATGGATGGTTGCAGGGCTGGTACTCTATCGCTGGGCGCAAAAGCAACAGCGCGCATGGGATGTCGCGCAACAGACACGTTTGCAGCTCGCCATCGACGCGGCGCGGGTCGGGTTATGGATGCGGGATTTTCAGAGCAATGCTCTCCAATGGTCGGCAGAATTCAAGCGGCTCCTCGGCTACGCGCCCGGCGAGTTGAAGGAAGGCCACGAGGATTGGCTGGAGCGCCTGCATCCCGATGATCGCGCGCCGGGATTAGCGCGATTCCAAAGCATCCTCGACGGGAAGATTGATCGCTACGATGCCGAAATGCGCCTGCGCCACCGCGACGGCGCCTATCGCACGTTTCTGTCGCGCGCCGTGCTGATGCACGACCCGTCGCGGAACACGAGGCAGTTGCTCGGCGCGGTGGTCGATATCACCGATCGCAAGCAAGCCGAGGAATCGCTGCGTCAAAGCGAACAAAACCTCGCCATCACGCTGCAATCCATCGGCGACGCAGTGATCGCCACCGACGCCGCGGGCCTGATCACCCGCATGAACCCCACTGCCGAGCGGCTCACCGGCTGGCCGCTCGCCGAAGCGGCGGGCCGGCCTCTGACAGAGGTATTTCGCATTATTAACGCCCAGACGCGCGCGACGGTGATCGACCCCGCGCAACTCGTGATGGCGCACGGCGAGGTCGTGGGGCTGGCCAACCATACGGCGCTGATCGCGCGCGACGGCAGCGAGTACCAGATTGCCGACAGTGCCGCGCCCATCCGCGACCCGGCTGGCCGTATCGTGGGTGTGGTGCTGGTGTTCAGCGATGTCACCGAGCGATATCAGATGGAGTCGAAGCTGCAGGCCAGCGAGCAACGGCTGAGAAGCATCATTGAAAACGAGCCGCAATGCGTGAAGGTGGTGGGCCCCAACGGAAACCTGTTGGAGATGAACGCTGCGGGACTGGCCATGCTGGAAGCAAGATCCCTTGACGAAGTGAAATCGCATCCCCTGATGGAATTCATAGCGCCCGAATACCAATCGGCATTTGGCGCGCTGCACCGGCGTGTGATGAATGGCGAACCGGGTGCGTTGGAATTCGAAATCATTGGGCTGCGCGGCACGCGGCGCTGGCTGGAAACGCACGCCGCCCCGATACCGGATGCGGACACCGGGGCGACATTAATGCTGGGGGTCACGCAGGACATCACCGAGCGAAAACAGACCGAGGTCGTGCGCAACCAGCTTGCCGCCATTGTCGAAAATTCGCACGACGCGATTTTCAGCCGTGCGCTGGACGGCACCATTCTGTCGTGGAACGCCGGCGCGGAACGGATGCTCGGCTATACCGCCGCGGAAGCTATCGGCAAATCCATCACCTCCACCCTGCCGCCAGACCGCCCCACACATCTGCCGCAAAACAACGCGGCGCTGCTTCACGGCAAGGTGGTTGCACGCGAGTCCAATCGCATGACCAAGGACGGACGGGTGATCCATGTCTGGACCAGCGTTTCACCCATCAGGGACAGTGCCGGAAACATCGTCGGCGCCGCAGTCATCATGCACGACATTACGGCGCTCAAGCAGGCCGATGCCACACGCACCCGGCTTGCAGCCATCGTCGAGAACTCGCACGACGCCATCTACAGCCGTTCGCTCGACGGCACGATTCTGTCGTGGAACGCCGGCGCAGAAAAAATGTTCGGCTACACCGCCGCAGAGGCGATTGGCAAGCCGACCGCCATCATGCGGCCGCCGGGCCGGCCACCAGACCGGTCACAAAACAACGATCGTGTCATCCGTGGTGAGGTGGTTGCACGCGCGTCCACGCGCATGACCAAGGACGGAAAGATAGTCCATGTCTTGAGCAGCCACTCCCCGCTCAGGGACAGCAGCGGAGAGGTGGTTGGCGTCTCCCTCATTCTGCAAGACATTACGATGCTCAAACAGATCAATGACGAGCGCGCGCAGCTCGCGACCATCGTCGAGAACGCACACGACGTGATTATCAGCCGCACGCTCGACGGCACCATCACGTCGTGGAACGCCGCTGCGGAAGCCCTGTTCGGCTACGCCGCTGCAGAAGCAATCGGGCAACGGATAGCGATCATCATGCCGGCAGGCGAAGAACCCGATATAGCAAGGCATTCCGATCTGTTGCTGGCGGGCGGACGAATCCCGCCAACCGAGGTAGTGCGGCGAACCAGGGACGAGCGATTGATCCACGTCACACGCAGCATTTCTCCGGTAAGAAACGACGCAGGAGACGTTATCGGCGCCGCGATCATCCTGCGCGACGTTTCCGATTTAAAACAGGCCGAAGCAGCGCGGGCTTCACTCGAAGCGCAATTGCGCGAATCGCAGAAGATGGAAGCGATCGGCACCCTCGCCGGCGGCATCGCGCACGACTTTAATAACATCATCGCAGCCATACTGGGCAATCTCGAGTTGGCGCGGCAGGACGCGGGTGACAGTCCCGCATTGCAGGAGAGCCTCACAGAAATCCACAAGGCCAGCACGCGAGCCCGTGATCTGGTGCAACAGATACTCTCCTTCAGCCGCCGTCAGCCCACCGAGCGTAAGCCAATATCCCTGGCACCTGTCGTGCTCGAATCCGTGCGCCTGTTGCGCGCCACGCTACCAGCACGCTTGACCCTCAACGTTCATTGCGATGCCGAGGTGCCATCCGTGATGGCCGATGCCACTCAGGTCCAGCAAGCCGTGATCAACCTCGCCACCAATGCAATGCAGGCGATACCCGACGGATACGGGCGCATCGATATCCGGCTGGATACGGTGATGCTCGATGCCCCGCTTGCGAAAGCCTATCCTGCCCTGCGGTCGCTGTATGGCACGCGCCCCGGCCGTACGGTACGGCTCGTGGTCAACGACTCCGGCCCGGGTATGAACGCATCCACGCTGAAACGGATTTTCGAACCGTTCTTTACCACCAAGCCGGCGGGTGAAGGCACTGGGCTGGGGCTATCCGTGGTACACGGGATCGTAGAAAAGCACGAAGGCGCCATTGTGGTGGAAAGCCAGCCGGGCAAGGGAACCACGTTCACGCTGTATCTGCCCGCTGCCGCGGCGCTGGCGGGTGCGCCTGAATCTGGAGAAGACGCTGCCGCCACCAAGCCGGCGCAAACGCCCGCTGCGGGCAAGCACGTGCTCTACCTGGACGACGACGACGCACTGGTATTCCTGATCACGCGCCTGCTGACGCGGAAGGGCTACCGCGTCAGCGCCCACACTGAACAGCGT
>JBEBHE010000145.1:0-10838 GCA_040081205.1 Burkholderiales bacterium
CCTGTGATGACTCGCCCAGGCGTTTGATGCGCTTGGAGGTCTCTTGTATCTGGTCGCGGATCTGGTTCATCGACTTGATCGAATTCTGCACCGCCTGCGAGCCGCGTTCAGCGGTGACCAGCGATTGACGCGCGACCTCGGCGGACTGCCCGGCGCTCTTGGACACTTCGCCGATGGATTGCGTCATCAGTTCAACCGAGTCTCCGGCCTTGCTTAATTCTTCACTCTGACTGCTGGCGGTGGTGAGCAATCGTTGCGACACCACGCTCGCGCCGGCAGCGCCGGCGGTCACCTCGTCCGCCGTTTTATTCACACCGGCAACCAGATTTCGCAGTTCACTCACGGTAAGATTTACCGAATCGGCAATGGCGCCGGTAATATCTTCAGACACAGTCGCTCGGGTCGTGAGATCGCCGTCGGCAACCGAACCCATCTCATTCATCAACCGCAAAATGGCATCCTGATTGCGCTTGTTCTCATCTGCATCGAGACGCGCCCGCGCCTCGCGTTCGCGCGTGGCCTTGATTTGCGCACGCCCCAGCACGATAAGTCCGATCAGCGCCAACGCCACGCAAGCTGCCGTCAGCCCAAGCGTGCGCCACTGAAAATCCTTGAGTCCGGCTATGCGCGCGTCGATTAGCTTGCGGTGTTCAGCGGGTATTGCGCCATTCAATGCTTCAACCGCATTCAACGCCTTGGTCGCCGCTGCCTGCCATTCTGCCGCAGGCAACGGGTTATCCCCGCGCAACAAACGGTCGCGCAACAGAACGCTCAAATCCGATGCGCCTTTCAGGGCAGCAGCGGACTGCGTCTGAAGTTGCGTGCGCACGTCGCCGTTCGCTTCATAGAGCGTTTCAAACGCCTGCCGGATACCTGATGTTCGTTCGAGCACCTGCAATCGTTTGACTTCCGCCGCTGAGCGCGCTTCCTGCGACGCAGACTTGTCTTGCGCGATGACCGTGCCCATGCCCCGCACCTCGGCAATATCCGTTGCCAGCGCGGGCACATCGAATGTCATGAGCCGCGCAAGATTGTTCGCCTCAATCTGTGGATCCAGCAACAGATTGGAACGCGCGGCCACATCGGACATCTGCCCCGTCAACGCGGCATCCAGCGCGGCATAGGCGTCACGCGCCTGGTCGGCATCCATTTTCTCGACGCCCGTCTCAATACGGCTCCACGCTGCTTTGACGCGCAGCCAGCCTGCCGCCGAACCCAGTGCCGCGCCCGATTGAGATTCCAGCGCATCAATGGCCGCAACATTTTTTTTAACATCCGCGGAAAATTTGGCGAGCCCCTCACGCCCCGCCGAACGATGCCGCCCGACATTTTGGGAGAGCGCGCGCAATGCCGCCGTGTACTGTGCACCGACGATCTCTTTTTCGGCGGATGCGATTTCGTCACGCTGCTTTTGCACCAGAAACCATGTAGTAATCGCGACCGGCACCAGAAAAATCACACCCAGCAAAATCAATATCTGCAAATCAGCCAGTCCGTGCTGCCAGAACCCGCGACACCGTGCACGCTGTTGCCGCGCAACCGCCGGGAGCTGACACGCCCGCGCCATAGCGCCTCCCACTATCGTCCGTTGCAAGCAATCCCGCGAGGTCATTTTTTTTCTCCGCTCATCCCGTCACGCCAATACCAATATCCATAAAAGCCGGATCGCGTATCAGACTAGCCACATCGATCTGCTGGTACTGCCGGTTGTCGTGATCGCGCACCACACCGGATATCCATGGCTTGTCCGGCGCCACGTCCGCTACCGCACTAAATTCCTGCGCATTTCTGAGCCCCACCACTTTTTGCGCCAGCAACCCCACATTGATACCGTGACGCCGCCCGCACATCAGAAACGCGTTCTCCGACGATCGGGGCGTCAGGCCGTATCCACAAAAATCCGCCAGATCGATCATGCCGTACAATCCGCCGCGCACATTCACCAAACCGCAGTACCAGCGCCGCGTCAACGGAACACGGCACAACCAGGGCACCGGCATCACCTCGCCCGCATCGGGCAAATTCAATAACCACAGGCGTTCCCCGGATTCGAACGCCAGCCGTGAACGCAGATTGTCCTGTGCCGATGCCCCCGCAAGACGCCGCGACAGATTCTCCTGGAATTCACGGAGTCCGACACGATTCGACATTTCACCCCAGCGCCGTGATTTTTTTTAGCAGGTCGCTTCCATCCACGGGTTTGGTCACATACCCTTTGGCGCCCTGCCGCATGGCCCAGATTTTGTCGGTTTCCTGATTCTTGGTGGTGCAAAGAATAATCGGAATGTGTTTGGTGGTTTCTTCCTGCGTGATA
This sequence comes from Burkholderiales bacterium, assembly GCA_040081205.1. Taxonomy (GTDB): domain Bacteria; phylum Pseudomonadota; class Gammaproteobacteria; order Burkholderiales; family SG8-41; genus UBA5216. The sequence goes on from JBEBHE010000145.1 coordinate 2,315, forward strand.
CTGCGGCAAGCCTGAAAACCATTCAACCCCGGCATCACCACGTCCATTACGATGAGGTCGGGCATTTCGCTGCGCGCCTTGGCAACGCCTTCTTCGCCGTTGAAAGCAAACACCAGCTGATAGCCTGCCTTGGTAAGAATTTCGTTCAGGCAGTGCCGTTCGGTAGGTGAATCGTCAACAACCAGTATTTTTTTGATGGGCATCGTGACCGATCCTTGTTCAACGCATCACGATCATGACGGCCTTCTCAGGCGGTGGGTATCCACTGCCTGCAGCAGGCTCTCGCGCGTAAACGGTTTGGTAAGATATTCTGTGGATCCGGCCATCGCGCCGCGCGCCCGGTCAAACAAGCCATCTTTGCTGGAGAGCATGACGAATGGGACGTGGCGCCAGGTATCGTTCTGCCGCAACAAAGAACAGGTCTGGTAGCCATCGAGCCGCGGCATCATGATGTCGCAAAAGATAATGTCGGGCGAATGCTCGACAATTTTCGACAGCGCATCAAAACCGTCTTCCGCCAGGATGACATCGCAGCCCGCCTGTTTCAGGAAGATCTCCGCGCTGCGACGTATGGTATTGCTGTCGTCAATCACCATCACTTTGACGCCGGAAAGATTCGCTTTTTCGCTCATGGGGTGCTTGGGGGTTTCCCTGGAAACTTATAATCCTTTTGGATCTTTAATACCGAATACCAAAAATACAAATGCCGCGCCGTTACCAGGCGCTTCCATGCGTGCCCGCACGCACTAATTGCCTACAATCGCTGATAGGAACTAAATTACTTAAAAATTTGTTAACTACGCAACGCATTATAGCGGATCACGCTATACACTATAATAGTAAAAAACAGCGCAAAAACAAACACTTTTCGGTTTTCCCGACATCGAACACCAGCACGGGCACGCCCCCCCCTTTTATGCGTATTGCGCTCCTTGAAGACGACCCTCCCCAGGCTATTCTCATAGCGCACTGGTTAACCGAAGCCGGCATGACCTGCGTGCCGTTCGTGACGGGCGCGGAATTCCGGAAAGGCATATCCCTGCAAGCGATTGACCTTATTTTGCTCGACTGGATGCTGCCGGATGACGATGGCGTGGATATTCTGGTATGGCTGCGCAAAACGCTTGGCAGCCGGATTCCGATCATGTTCACGACGACTCGCGCGGAGGAATCAGCGCTGGTTCACGCACTGGATCGTGGCGCCGACGATTACCTGATTAAACCATTGCGCCGCGCCGAAACCCTGGCGCGCATTCATGCGCTATTGCGTCGGGGAGATAACGCCAAGCCACTGTCCGTTGTGACAATGGGCGGCATCACTATTGACAATGATCGCCATCACATCACGGTGAACGGTGCTTCAGTCGATTTGACCGACAGGGAACGGGATCTCGCGCTCTACATGCTGCGCAATCATGGGCGACTCCTCACGCGCCAGGAATTACTTGAAAACGTGTGGCATACCAATCCCGAGGTAATAACGCGTACTGTTGACACGCACATCAGCCGTTTGCGTCTTAAATTAGGGCTGACGCCGGAAAACGGTTTCGAATTGACCACCGTATATCACAAGGGGTACCGCTTGGAGTACCGGTCGAAAATCCCGTCGAATCCGGGCGAGGCATAACAACAAATGTCCCCGATCGGCAGCGACGTCGATGTTATACGCGGCAAGCGGTTAGAGCATCTGCTGTGCGCCGAGGACGATCCTGATTTGCAGTTGATTCTCGAAGCCGCGCTCGGTTTCGGCGGACTGGCGGCAGTGGTATGCGAATCGGGAATCCATCTTTTAAAAAAGATCGCGGCCCGCACGCCCGACCTGATCCTTCTGGATGTCATGATGCCAGGGCTGGACGGCCCGGCAACCATGCTGGAACTGCGCAAATTATCTCAGACAAAAAATACACCGGTGATTTTTGTAACGGCCCGGGTCCAGCCATCCGAAGTACAGCGCTATCTCGATCTGGGGGCCATCGCGGTCATACCCAAGCCCTTTGATCCTGCCACGCTGGCCAGTCGCATCAAGGATATCTGGCGCGAACATGGCGGCGCGACATAGCAGGGCGCTGAGTTTGCGTTCGAAGGCTTCCAGTTCAGACAAACGTCACTTCGACACGTTGCATATAGTCGGCGTATTCTGTCAGCGCCGCCTCAATGACCGGCGCATCGCCAGCTTTCGCCGCCGTTTCAATGGTAGCGCCGATTCGCGTTAAATCCGGAAAGCCATACCCCCCGCCGCTGCCTTTCAGGCTATGTCCGCCGATACGCAAGGCCTCAAACTCGCCAGCAGCCAGGTGTGCACGAAATATCTCGATCTCTTTATGCCGGCGGTCGAGGTAGCGCGGAATCAACGACTCCAGATCCTTACTCACTTCGGCTTTTATTTTCTCTGCCATGTTGAAAGCCCGTTATATTCGTTGTTTACCAACCGGCGCAGCAACGCTATTTGCCGAATTTCAACAAATACTCCTGCAACTGCTTCGCACTGGCAAAACGCGCCGATGGGCTCTTCGCCATCAGGATATCGATCAGTTCCTGATAGCGTCCCAGCTCGGCAGGCAGTCGCGGAATCGGATCATTAATGTGTTTGTTCACCAAAGCGATGGGCGTGGTTGCAGTGAAAGGCCGTTTTTTCGCCAGCATTTCAAACAGCATGATTCCCGCGCTGTACAAATCCGAACGCCCGTCCAGCGCCTCGCCTTTGGCCTGTTCCGGGCTCAGATAGTAAGGCGTGCCGAGTATGTGTCCGGTTTGCGTGAGGCTATTCACATCCGAAATCATTTTGGCAATACCAAAATCCACGATCGCCAGGCTGTCATCTGCGCGGAACATGATGTTTTCCGGCTTTAGATCGCGATGCACAATGCCGTGCTCATGAATCGACTGCAAGGCCGACGCCACTTGCCCCAGCAGATCCATTGATTGTTCCGGTGTGACGCCGCCGCTTTTGATACGCGCGCGCAAATCGCCATTGGCAAAGTATTCCATGGCAATGTAAACATGACGATCGGTAAAGCCCTGATCGTAAATTTTGACGATGTGCCGACTTTCAATTTTCGAAATCATGCCGTATTCCTGGATGAAGCGCATCAGGAATTCATTGTCTTCACACAATTTTGAATCGAGGATTTTCATTACCAACTGCTGCTGATCCTCGATGCGCGTCACCAGGTAAACCGTGGACATGCCGCCTGATCCGATCTTGCGGATCACGTGGTACCCGTTGATCTCTATCACCTGTGAATCGCCGGCGGTTACTCTCGCCACTTCGGGCACGCGGTTTAGTTCCGACAACGCTGCCGTGCGCGCCATGCGCTGCGTAATCTCGGCGGCCTTGCGCTCATTCATCGCCGCGCGCACCGCTTCAACCAGACGCGCTTTCGAAAGATCGTGCTTGCGCAGGTAATCAAATGCGCCGTTCTTCAGCGCCATTACCGCCACCTGCTCGTTGCCGGCCCCGGTCAAAAAAATCACCGGCGGGCAATCGGCGCGGCGCCGGAAACGCTTTAGCCATTCGAGTCCGTCCGCCTTGCCCATCACATAATCGAGCAGCATGACGTCATACTTTGCAAGGTCGTGATTGTCGTCTATCTCCCCTTGCGTGACGGGATCCCACTCCGTGACTTCAGCATCCGGCCATTCGACTGCGATGTACTGGCACACCAGAAGCCGAAAGTCCTCGGAGTCGTCAACAACCAGTGCGTGCAGCGTCATACTGCCGCCTGACCGGCAAACTGTCGCTGTGCCGTATGTTGTCCACGAATGCAGGCCGTGAAACGGCCTGCTACGAAACCAAAACGATTGTTCACCGGTATCCCAGAAAAACCGATCATGATGCGCGAGCCGATCGCGCCGCGCGCCTGCGCACTTCACGGAATAACCAAACCCTGCCCACGGTTTCGTCACCGGCGGTCACCGCAAGATAGTCCTGCTCGATGACGCGGCCATCCGCCAGAATAAACGATTCGCCCTTGACGTCCTCGCCTGCGCTGCGCAGATCCGCGATGCGGCGCAAAAAGCCTTCGGGCCCGATAAATCCCTGGGACACCTGCTCCAGAATTTCGCTGACCGGCAACCCTTCCAGCGAATACGGCGCATCGGCCACCGACAATAAGGCGCAAAATGCCGGATTCACCTGCTGGATGTTGCCTTCATGGTTTTCAAGCAACACGCCGGTATCGATTTGATCAACCAGCAACAACAGCCTTACACCGTCCGCTTCCGCTTGCTCAGCGATACGCCGCGTTTCTCCGGCATCTCGTATCGCACCGCACACACCGTTGGGTTCGCCACTCGATGAATACAGCGGTGCGGCGCTGATCTCGACCCATAGCGGATCGCCGCTTTTTCTGGACAACGCACCCTGCTGCTCGAATCGCAGCGACGTGCCATTGCATACACCAACCAGCAGCGCTGTAATCGCACGCCGATTGCCGTCACCGAAAAAATCTGTCAATTGCTTGCCGATAGTTTCATCGGCGGTATATCCCGAAAACTGCGCCCACGCAGGACTCATGTAAGTGCAGACGCCTGTTTTGTCAACGCTGAACACCGGCACATTCATGCTGGCCAGTACGCGCTCAAAGCCGCTATCGACGACAGCGGCAGGCGCAGCCGGTACGGGCACGGTTAGCACCACTTCCTTCGCGGCCTGTTGATCTGCTGCCTGTTGATCTGCCGCCTTTTGATCCGCAAGCGTCTTGGCAAATCGTGCTTTGAGTTCCAGCTCGACACGCGGCGTTAATTCTTTTATCAATGCAGTGCGAATTTCTGCTTCCAGTCCCGGCCTCAGCGCTGCAATCAACTTCGGACGCAGCTCTTCCTCAAGCTTCGGGCGCAAGCGCTTGCGCAATTCTTCTTCGATACGCGGCTGCAGTTCCACCGTCAGTTTTTGACGGATGTCCGCCTCAATCTTGAGCCGTGCTGCGCGCGCTTCACGTGCGCGCTCTTCATGGTCGGAGGCCGCCTGCGGCGCCTGGCCGGCACCCGCCGCTGCGGAAGGTTGCGGCTTAGCGGTAGCCGCTTTCTGCTGATGGTCGTGCGTCTTCTTTGTAAAATCAAGCGTCAGCAGTAATTGGCTTTCGGCTTCGGCGGCTGCGCTGCCTTGCGCCGCCGCGGTTGATGCCCGCTCAACTACCCGCACCAACGCCAAACCATGCAATTCCGCCAACGCCGCCTGGCAATCCGCTTCCGCGAAGCCCGCCGATTTAGCAGCTACCGTCAACTCGGAAACCGTTTTCGCGCCATCGACAAGCCTTAGCAAAGACTGAACCTTGGACGAGATACCCCCGCCGCTTCGCGCTGCGTCAATACCCTTGAGCGTTTTTGAGAGCACTTGTTCCGATTTTATATCCATCCTGCTAGTGTACCCCAAGGCGCGGTTTTTTTATATCCGGCACGAGACTTCCTGAGCGCCGAAACGGGATCAGAATGCAAAATGGCTCATTCCTCCATCGACCGGAATCACCGTGCCGGTGATATAGCCCGCCAGCGGCGAAGCCAGAAATATCGCAAGATTCGCGATCTCGTCTGCATGGCCGAAGCGGCCCGCGGGAATCTCCATTTGCGAGAATTCACGCCGCGCCTCATCCGTCGGGTAACGCTTGTCGATTTGCTCGCTGCGGATCCGGCCCGGCTGCAACGAGTTGACGGTGATTCCAGAAGGCGCAACTTCACGTGACAGCCCCTTCGCCCAAACGTGCAACGCGGCCTTGGCACTGAACGCGGCATTGAGCATTTTCGGCTCCGAAGTGCCGGTAAGATTAACAATACGGCCGAAGCTGTTTTGCTTCATGGCAGGCACAATGGCGTGCGTCAGCTCACGGATACGCCAGAAGTTGAGTGTCATGCCTTCTTGCCACTGTTCCTTGGTGGCATCGAATGTTATGGGGCGGCTGCCGCCCGCTGCGTTGATCAAAATATCCACGCGGCCCAACGCGTCCAGCGCACGGGCGGCCACCGCTTCAGAAGCGTTTTCAGGATAAAAATCCGCTTCGATCAACACCGGCGCCACGCCGCCAGCGTTGGCGATTTCCGCCGCCAGTTCGTCCAGCAAATTTTTGCGCCGCGCCACTGCCGCGAATTTAACCCCCTCGCGCGCCAGACCACGCGCAATTGCGCGGCCTATGCCCTGACTCGCACCGGTCACCAGCGCGCACCGCCCCTGCAACTGCAAGTCCATCGATGAATCTCCTTTGCCTGCACCATCTCGGTTGGTTTGAAATCAGCTACATTATCAGTGATCGCTCGAATGGCCGCGCACGGCAGACCGCGGAAGACATCACTGCGACCCAAAGCGACCGTGTGACACTTGCCAATGATAGCCATAAATATGTTTTAAAACATATACTTATATTACCAACTTACTATGAGCAACACGCATACCGGCATCGTCACCCGCCGCTGGACCGAGCAACGCTGGCTGCTCGATAACATCATTCGGTCGGTCGGCGTGGATTGGGATCAGCCACGTACTCTCTCCTACAACACGCCATGCGGCCCAGAGGCCAACGCGGATTTCGCCGGTATCCGCGAGCGTGTTAAAAAATACGCCGATATCTCACCGGCATTTGAAGCCGCTGCGCGCCGGCGTGAAGCAAAAGCGCACGCCGCGGAAGACGCGGGTGAATTCGTCACCGCACGCAATAATTATTTTTTTGCTGCGATTCATTTTGCCGCATCGCAATGGCCGCACGACGAAAACAGCGGCAAGAACCTCGCGCTCAATGCGTCGAAGCGCGAATGCTATTCACGCTACGCAAAGTACGCCGATCACCACGTCGAGGCTGCGTGGATTCCATTTCAAGGCAAAGCGCTTCCCGGCTGGCTGCATCTGCCACCTGGTTATAGCGGTGGCAAATTACCTGCTGTATGGTCGATCCCCGGCATGGACGGATTCAAGGAAGCCAACGTCGCGCTCTATGGCGACCGCTGGCTCGCGCGCGGCATTGCCGTATTGGCACTGGAAGGCCCCGGCCAGTATGAGAGCGCCGTCAACGACATACATGTCAGCGTGCCGAATTGGGCGGCTGCCGCAACCGCCGTGATGGACTGGATGGTGGCGCGCCCCGAACTCGATCCACAGCGCATCGCCGTTACCGGCAACAGCTTCGGCTCCTTCTTCGGCACCTTGGCCGCCGCGCATGAACCGCGCTTTCGCGCCTGCGCGGTCAGCGCGACATGCCTTGAGCCGGCATGCCATACGATTTTCGAAGAAGCGTCGCCGACTTTCAAGCGCCGCTTCATGTACATGTCGGGCTACACGGATGAGCAAAAATTTAACGCGTTCTGCAAAACGCTAACCTGGGAAGGTCACGCCGAAAAAATCCGCGTGCCGTATCTTTGCGTTGCAGGCGAAGCCGACGAACTAAGCCCCCTTGAACACGCGGAACGCCTGCTGCGAACGCTGCAATGCCCGAAACAACTGGTGGTATATCAGGATTCACGCCACTCCGTGGGCAATGTGCCCTCCGCCAACCTGGGGCCGCACCCCCAAACGCTGGTGGCGGACTGGTTACACGCGCGGCTTAACGGAAAACCGTTCGCGTCGGAACGCTGGTTTGTCGAATCCAGCGGGCGTGTGGTTAAGACCGTTTACAAAGGAAGCGAGAAATGATCGCACCGTTCATCAAACCCAAAATCGCCGTACGCGATCACGTCAGCCCTGAGGAATGGGAAGCGCGCGTCAATCTTGCCGCTTGCTACCGGCTGATTGATTTTTATGGAATGAGCGACCACATCTCCAACCACGTCACGGTGCGCGTGCCGGGCACACAGAACGAATTCCTGATTAACCCCTACGGCATTTTCTACGACCAGATGACGGCCTCATGCATGATCCGCATCGATATCGAAGGCAATATTCTGTTCAATCCGACCGAAGGCTACGAAGTCAACCGCTCCGGTTACATCATTCACGGCGCCATTCACGCCGCGCGTCACGACGTCGATTGCATCATCCACACGCACACCCTCGCCGGCATGACCGTCGCTTCAATGCAGTGCGGCCTGCTGCCCATCGCACAGATGTCGATGCGCTGGGTCAAAGGCGTCTCATATCACGATTACGAAAGCATTGTGAATATGGATGAGCGCAGCCGTATGGTGCGCGATCTGGGCGACAACAACGTGATGATTCTTCGCAATCACGGCCTACTCACCTGCGGTGCCAACATTCCGCAGTGCTTCAACAACATGTTCTGGCTAAAACGCGCCTGTGATCTGCAAGTGATGTTTTTGTCGTGCAATCAGCAGATGACCCGCCTGTCCGATGACGTCATCGAAAAAACCTGGGGCGCCTATCAGCCTGGCGGCAGCCGTCATAAACAGCAAAAACATGGCCAGCTCGAATGGCCGGCGCTGCTGCACAAACTAGATGGGCTTGATCCGTCGTTCCGCGAATAATCACAGAACGATCAGCCCGACGGTGAGCGCCGCGAACAATCCGGCCAGCACGTCCATCGTCCAGTGCGCGCGCAGCAAAATCACAGCGATCACTTGCAGCACGGCGACCACTGCACCCACA
>JBEBHE010000447.1:0-2875 GCA_040081205.1 Burkholderiales bacterium
TTGCTGGAGGCCTCACGTCCGGCTTTGGTCAGCGTGGCAAGTTCCATTTCGGCAGCGGCAATTGCCGCATCATCTTTCGGCCGCGCCTTTTTGAGCAGGTTCAGGCGATCCTTCACGGTTTCCGCTTCCTTAGCTTTCGCGCGTGCGGTATCCCTGAACGGACGCGCATCGTCCGAGGCCTTGGCTTTGCGTGCGGCAAGGTCCACCGTCCACGAACTCTCGGACTCGGAGCGATCCTTCAGCCGCGCGAAAAAATCGTCGAAGTACTTGCGCGTAAGCGGTGTTTTCTTGCCGACTTTGATATTCGACAGATCGTAGTACCAGATTTTTTCCGTCGGCCTGCCTGCGGTGAAAAACAGCAGATTGGTTTTCACGCCCGCGCCGGCGGCGGAGAATACGCCGCCCGGCAACGAGATGATGCACCACAGGTCGCAATCATCGGTGAGCTTGCGCTTGGTTTTGACGAAAGCATCCTCGTTGGTGCGGAACAGCACACCCTCGTCGAGCACCACGCCGCAGCGCCCGCCGCGTTTCAGCGAGCGGATGAAGTGCTGCAAAAACAGCACCTGCGTTGCGCTCGTGCGGTAATCGAAATTGGTCTGTGCTGCCGCGCTTTCCTTGCCGCCGAAAGGCGGGTTGGTGAGGATCACATCGAATTGCGATGGCGCGTCCTGAAACAGCCCGCCATAGACTTCGTCGCCGGTGAGCGCGTTGCCGTGCCAGATATTGGGCTGGTCGATGCCGTGCAGGATCAGATTCGCCAGCCCGATCGGGTAGATCAGGTTTTCCTTCTCGCGCCCGTAAAACGTGCGCAGCTTGAGCGTCTCCACCGCATCAGCGGACACGCGCTCCCCCGGTTTCGGTTTCATGTGCTCGCACGCCTGCGCCAGAAAGCCGCCGGTGCCGCAGCACGGGTCATAGATGGTTTCGCCGATCTTCGGGTCCAGCGTGCGCACCAGCACGCGGATCACCTCGCGCGGCGTGAAGAACTGTCCCGCATCCGAGCCTTTCTCGCCCATCTTCAGCAGCAGGCCTTCGTACACCTGCGACAGCGTGAACACATGCGTGGGGTCTATGCCCGCGTTGGTGATCTCGTGCACCTTGTCCAGCACGTCGAGCAGGTTCTTCTCGGTGTCGATCTTGATTTTCTCGACGCTGGACATGATTTCGGAAATCACCTTCTGCCGCGCGCTGGCCTGCGGCTTGTCGCGCAGCGTTTTCAGATGCGGAATCAGCTCGGTGTTGCAGAACGCCATGAACGCCTTGTTGCCGGCGTCTTCGAGCGCCTTGCGCTTGTTGTCGGCGTTGGGTGCGGCCCAGTCCTTCCAGCGGTACGGTGATGCCAGCGAAAACGCATAACGCGCGCCGACGGCCTCGGCCTCGCTGGCCTCCCGATCTTCGGTTTCGTCGAGGATGCGCAGAAACAGTATCCACGTCAGTTCCGGCACATATTGCAACGCGCTGGCGACGTTGCCGCGCCGCATGATGTCGCAGATCGACCAGATCGCCGCATCCACGCTCTGCTGCGTGGCGAGTTTTTTGCTGTTGCCATTGGCGGCCTTGCCGTTACCACGCGCGCGGGAATCCGGTTTTTGGTCGGTTTTGGCTACGGTTTTTGCGGTGCGCGGCATGGCGTCAATCGTTGTTGTTAAAGGCTTTGCGCAGCAGCGCGGCGGGAAGTGCTTCGATTGCAGCAAGTTGTTTTTGAGTGGCAAGGCGCGCTGCATCGACCGACTGCAACGCCATCGTTAGCCCCGAAATAATTTGCAACTGCTCTGAATATGGCGGAAGCGGAATTTCAAGCTCACGCAAGAAATTATCTGGCACACGTTGCTGGCCGACTGCACCGGTAAAATGCCGCTGCGCATCTTCCAGAAGCTCCGGTCGGCGGAGAAAGTAATGCAGCCATTTCGGACTGAGTTTCTTGGAGGCGCGTAATACGTGAAATTCAGTTGACCCGAAACCTAAGCTATCTTTTAGGTTTTCACATACCGCGTGCTTCCCGTTTTGCATACACGGTGTAATCTTGGCGAAAATCACATCGTTTTCTTCAAAGTATGTGTAGCCCTTTTTGATCGCTTGGTAAGGACGAAGAGTCGCGCCAGTAATTGCGCCTGACTGAGCGTCCACTGCTTCCATTGGCACAAACGTAGTCAGTTCATCATCGGCACGATTCAGCCCGGCGGTACGTCTCGGGTTGATTTCAGCAATTTCACCGAGTCTCGCGCGAGGCCATTTTGTTAACTCCCTAAGGAGGTATTGCGCGTTGACTTCCTGAAGGAAGATGTTGTTACTCATGCTGCAAAAATCCGTTCTTTGGTCTCGCGAATCAGGTCGCGGGGTTGATTTTGTGCGCCAAGCGCATGGAGGCCGCCGGCAGCGGCGACTTCGGGGGTTTGCCAGATGTACTGACTTTCCAACCCTTCGGTGCCGCCAAGGGCAAACTGGTCAGCAATGGCTTCGATCACCGCCTTGGTGTCATGCTGCTTTTGGCTCAGCCAACCCGCGTGCTTGTAGCGGAACGCCAGCGCGCGCTCTTCGCGCGTGCGCGGCAGCAGACCGTAGCCGGTGCTCGCCAGCACGTCGTAAAGGTCGTAATCGTTCATGTCATCGAGCAGGCGCAGTACGGTGGGCGAATAGCCGGCGCCGACGATGGCGTCGATCATCTCACGTCGCGCCGGCGGATTGACCCAGCGCGCACGGAACGATTCTATGGTCGGGCATTCGGCAGTCAGCCGCGCCGACAGACCCGCGCGGTATTCGTCCACCGGCACCGGCATCGCCCTGCCGTCCACGGTGGCAACGACGTAGCGGCCCTGCTGACTCACGTGTACCTCGAAACCATCGACGATAATCGGCGGCTGCGGCGGTGGAG
>JBEBHE010000146.1:0-10806 GCA_040081205.1 Burkholderiales bacterium
AGTATTCTGACTCAGAGTCGAGTCCAGCGCACGCACATAACCGGCTGCGCTCGCGACTTAAAAAACTATTTAAAAACAAATAGTTAAAAATTTACACCTCAGGTCAGCCGACCAACTTTGCCTTCACCAAACCCGACACTTTAGACATGTCGGCACGCCCCGCCAACTTGGGCTTTAACAACGCCATTACCTTGCCCATATCCGCCGGGCTGTTGGCGCCGCTTTCCTGAATCGACGCGGCAACGGCGTCATTGATTTCAGCCTCAGACAGTGCCTGCGGCATATACGCCTGCAACACGCCCAATTCATATTTTTCGGTGTCGGCCAAATCCTGCCTGCCGCCTTTTTCAAACTGCGTGATGGAATCACGGCGCTGCTTGATCATCTTGTCGATGATCGTCACCACGTCCGCATCCGCCAGCGTCACACGCTCATCCACTTCTTTTTGCTTTAGCGCCGCCGTGAGCAACCGGATAGCGTCGCGCTTGCGGGTATCGCCCGCGCGCATGGCTTCCTTCATATCGTTCGTGATTTGTTCTCTGAGCGGCATAGCGACTCCCAAAAGCAAAAAGGGCGAAGGCATCGTACCCTCGCCCTTCGGACTTCCACCGCCTTCCTCGGAAGGCGGCAGAAAGTTTAGTACATCTTCGGCGGCAGCGTTTGCGAACGCAGGCGCTTGTGCGTGCGCTTAACCGCAGCAGCCAGCTTGCGCTTGCGCTCGGAAGTAGGCTTTTCGTAGAATTCGCGCGCGCGCAAATCCGTCAGCAGGCCTGTTTTTTCAACCGTGCGCTTGAAACGGCGCAGGGCGACTTCAAAGGGTTCGTTTTCCTTGATGCGGACAGTAGTCATGAGTACCTTCGGTTCCTTGGTAAACTCGTCGCGAATTCGTGCTGAACGTGCTGAGCCCGTGCCGAGTCGGAAAAAACGACTATTATACCAAGCGAACTGCTTTTTTTAAAGACCCTTCAAGCTTAATTACCCTTGGGCTGCGTTTCTCAAAATAGGTTAAGTCTTTGTTAATACTAGGAATTGAGACATCCTGCGACGAGAGCGGTGTAGCTCTGTACCATACCGAACGCGGACTTTTGGGCCACAAGCTGCACACGCAAGTCGCGATGCATGCCGACTACGGCGGGGTAGTGCCCGAACTCGCCTCGCGCGACCACATTCGCCGCGTGCTGCCACTCACCCGTGAGCTGCTGGCCAACGCAGACAAATCTCTTGCCGACCTCAGCGCCATCGCCTACACCCAAGGACCGGGGCTCGCTGGCGCATTGTTAGTGGGCGCCAGCATCGCGCGCGGACTGGCGTACGCGCTCGAGATACCGGCCATTGGCATTCATCACCTTGAGGGCCATTTGCTGTCGCCGCTACTGGCCAATCCGGCACCGACGTTTCCGTTTGTCGCGCTGCTGGTGTCAGGCGGGCACACGCAACTGATGCAGGTCGCGGGCGTCGGCACCTATACGTTACTTGGCGAAACCGTGGATGACGCCGCCGGCGAAGCCTTCGACAAAACCGCGCAATTGCTTGGCCTCGGCTATCCGGGTGGGCCGAAAATCGCCGCACTCGCCGAACGAGGGACGTCCGGCCGCTTTAAATTACCCCGGCCCATGCTTGCCAGCGGCGATTTCAACTTCAGTTTCAGTGGACTCAAAACGGCCGTGCTGACGGCGGTGCGTGGCAAGACGCTGACAGATCAGGACAAAGCCGATCTGGCAGCAGAGTTCCAGGCAGCGGCCGTCGATGTGCTGGTGGCAAAATCGCTGGCGGCGATCGAAAAAACCGGTCTCAATCAACTGGTCGTTGCCGGTGGCGTCGGCGCCAACCGGCTGCTGCGCGAACGGCTCACGGCGCAAGCCACGCAGCAAGGTTGCCGTGTGTTTTATCCGCCGCTGGAATTGTGTACCGACAATGGCGCGATGATTGCACTAGCGGGGGCGCTGCGTTTGGCATCCCCGCTGCGTGATGATTCGGGAGCGCTGCGGTTAGGAGCGAACGAAACCGATCATTGCGACGGCTATGCCTTCACCGTGCGTCCGCGCTGGGACCTCGAAGAACTGCGCCCAGCCTAAGACATTACAGCGTGGCTTTCTGGCCGAGTTTGCTTTCCGTACCGGCGAGAATTTTCTGGATATTCGCGTAATGACGGTAGATCAGCAACACGGCGACGATCACCACGCTCGCGAAAAATGGGTGCGTGAATCCATAGAACATCCATGTCGCAAAGGGTGCGAACGCCGCTGCGGTGATCGACGCCAGCGACGACATACGAAAAAACACCGCAATGATGATCCACGTGCTGATCGCGCCCAACGCAATATACAAATGGAATCCAAACAACACGCCCAGCGCGGTCGCGACACCCTTGCCACCCTCAAAACGATGGAACACCGGGAACATATGCCCGACAACCGACAGCGCGCCGGCCAGCGCCATCGTTAACTCGACATCACCCGGCGCCGCAAAGCGCGCGGCAACCCACACGGCTAGCCAGCCCTTGAGCGCGTCGCCCAGCAGCGTAATGACCGCCGCCGATTTGCGGCCGGAACGCAGCACATTGGTGGCGCCGGGATTGCCCGAGCCATACGTGCGCGGATCGGGCAAACTGAACGCGCGGCTTACGATCACGGCAAACGACACCGATCCGATGAGATACGCCGCCACTGCCAGAAGCGCTGTGTTCATGTTACCGTGCTCATATCATTTCAAATAAAATCCATGGAATCGACGGCGATTCTATCCGATTTATTTAATTCAGCACGAGCCCGAATGGACATCATCTTCATCAGCGAATTACGTTTGAGCGTCAAACTGGGCATCTACGCGTGGGAAAAAGTTGCGCCGCAAACCGTGCAATTCGACCTGGAAATCGGCTTGCCTGATGCGTCCAATGCGCGTGCGGCGCAAACCAACTCGATCGACGACACCATCGATTACGCCAAAGTCGTTGCGCGTATTGAAGCAATGACGCGCGACGCGCATTTTCCGTTGGTGGAAAAGCTTACCGAAGATATCGCACAGATAATCACCGGCGAATTCAAAGCACCGTGGGTCAAGGTCAGCGTCGCCAAGCTGGCTGCGCTGAAAAACGTAAAGCGGCTGGGCGTCACCATCGAGCGGGGAAAGCGAACGTAGCGAATCTAAATTCACCCGCGCGGGTGATGCTTCGAATGTAATTGCTTCAATCGTTCACGCGCCACATGCGTATAGATCTGCGTGGTTGAAATATCCGAATGCCCGAGCAGCAGTTGCACCACGCGCAAATCCGCGCCGTGGTTCAGCAGGTGCGTGGCGAATGCGTGCCGCAGCACGTGCGGCGAGATAGTCGCATTCAAACCTGCTTGCGACGCATAGCGTTTGATAATCTGCCAGAACGACTGCCGCGTCATCGCGCCCCCGCGTGAGGTCACGAAAAGATCGTCGCTCGCTTTCCCTGCCAGCAGCGCCGGACGCGCAACAGCAATGTAGCGCCGCACCGATGCGAGCGACTCTTCGCCCAGCGGCACCAACCTTTCCTTGGAACCTTTACCCATGACGCGCACCACGCCCATGTCCTGACTGATTTGCGGCAGCTTCAGCGTGACTAACTCCGAAACGCGCAGGCCGCTCGCATACAAGGTCTCCAGCATCGCCTTGTCGCGCTCGCCGCGCGGCGTCTCAACATCCGGTGCGGCAAGCAGGCTTTCGACATCTTTCTCGGTCAGACTTTTCGGCAATGAACGCGGCAGCTTGGGTGTGTCGATATTGAGCGTCGGATCAATCGTGATGCGATTCTGCCGCTGCAACCAGCGAAACAGACGCTTCAGACTCGACAGTAATCGCGCTGCGCTGGATGCACGAATTTTTTTCCGGAACTGGTAAGCAAGATAGGCCTGCACATCACCATGATCGGCAGCCAACAAGTCTTTGCTGCGCTGCTGCTTTAGCCAAAGCATGAACTGCGCAAGATCACGCCGATAAGCGTCGAGCGTGTTACGCGAAAGGCCGTCTTCCAGCCACAACGCGTCACAAAACTCATCAATCAGCGGCGAGTCGGACGCCTTCATGTTTGAGCAACCATTTTTTTATCGCGATAGGATCACCAGCGCGCGCATGCATAAAACCGCCGATGCCGTTTGACCCCAGCACACGGTGACACGGGATCAGCAACGGCAAGCGGTTCTTCCCGCACGCGCCGCCCACGGCACGCGGCGCATTACGAATGCGTAGCGCCACTTCTTTGTAAGTATTTGTTTTTCCTACGGAAATTTTTGATATCTCGCGCCACACCCGGCACTGAAAATCCGTCCCGCGATATTCAAACGGCAAGGCGAATCGATAGTGCGGATCATCCACATAACGCTCGATTTGACGACACGCACGTTCGGCCAATTTGTTCAGCGGCGCGAGTGTCGCGACGCCGCGCGGCAGGTATTCGATATCCGTCAATAGCTCGCCCACCGTGCGTATGCCCAACACTGCAAACGGCGTTGCAATTTTTGCATGATGGGTTTCGAGCAACATGCGCAATGTTACTCCGACCTATCCTGCCGCCGGCCGCGCATCAAACTTGCGCAGTTTTTGCAGCACGATGGCCACCACGATCAAGCTGATACCGATCACGTCGAACATCGCTTTCGGATACACCAACGCAAGACCCGCGATAATCAACAGCCATCGCTCCAACCGCGTGGTCTGCTTGAACATCCAGCCCTGCACACCTGCCGCGAGCGCCGCAATACCGATCATCGCGGTCACACTCACAATCGCGATATCAACCACCGACGCCTTCGCCAGCGCCTTGAACGAGCCCATCAGCAGCAAGCCCAGTCCCGCCGGGTCCAACACAAACATGAAAGGCACCAGGAACGCCGGCATGGTGTATTTCCACGATTGCAGCGTCGTCTTGTACGGATCGCCACCGGTAATCGCTGCCGCCGCGAACGGCGACAACGCTGTGGGCGGCGAAACCTCCGACAACACGGCATAGTAGAAAATAAACATGTGTGCCGCGAAATCCGCCACGCCCAGTTGGATCAACGCCGGCGCCGCAATCACCGCACAAATGATGTAACTCGCCGTCACCGGAACCGCGAGGCCGACGATCCATACAATGAGCGACGTCATCAGTGCCGTCAGCAATAACTTTACATCATGCAGCAAGGCCGGCGTGGGCGCCACACCCACCAGCGCCAGCCCATTGACGATAGAAGTGCTCCACGAGTCGGCGTAAGTCAACACGATAGAACTAAATTTGAGACCGAGCCCGGTCAACGTCACCACGCCGACAATCAGTCCCGCTGCTGCGCAGGTGGCGGCCACGTTCAGCACGCCAATCGAGCCGCCTTCCATCGCCTTGCGCAGACCCGAATTCCAGAGTCCTTTCACAAAGGCCGTCTTGCGTGTAAACACCTCATACGGAATCAGCGCGCAGGTCGGATGCAAAAAACTCACCAAAAACGCAACCACGGTTGCCCAGAACACCGACGCCAGCGGCGAAAATCCCCACAACATGAAAGCAATGATCGCGATCAGCGATAAAAAGTGAAAACCAAAACGCTTGGTGAGATTCCATACCGTATCGGCCTTGTTGATTTCCACCTGCTTCATGCCGAATTTGCGCGCATCGATTTCGACCATCAGAAACAAGGCAAAATAAAACAGCAAGGTCGGTATCGTCGCCATCAACAGCACTTCGAGATAGGTCACCCGTAGAAACTCGGCGATCAAAAACGCCGCTGCGCCCAGCACTGGCGGTGAAATAATCGCGCCAAGGCCGCCTGCCGCCAGCAATCCTCCCGCGGCATCTTTGCCATATCCCGCCTTCACCAACATCGGGTACGCCACGGACCCCAGCGTTACCGTGGTCGCCACGCCGCTACCCGAGGGCCCGCCCAGCAAAAACGACGAAAGCACTATCGTGCGCCCGGCGCCGGCGGGCTTGCCGCCCATCGCGGCAAACGAAAAATCGATATAAAACTTGCCCGCGTTGGAATACTGTAAAAACGCGCCGTAAATCGTAAACAGAATAATCAGCGTCGACGACACATCAATCGCGGTGCCGAAAATGCCTTCGAGCGTCATGTACATATGGCCTACGATGCGCGCGACATCCATGCCCTGATGCGTCCATGGCGGCGGCAGCTTCGAGCCGATGATGGCGTAGAACAAAAACAGCAGCACCACAAAGGGCATGATCCAGCCGGAGCAACGCCGCACCGCTTCGAGGATCAACACCATCAGCGCCACACCGCAGACCGTATCCAGCATGCTCGGCACCGTGCTGCGCTCGAGAAACGCATCGCCGCCGAACAGCATATGTCCCATCACGTACAGCGAAACAATCGCGAGCAGCCAATCCCACCACCACACGCGATTGCGATAACGTTTCGCCACCGGGAACAACAAAAACACCAGGAACAGCATGAACGCGACATGAATGCCACGCAAAATATGCGTGGGCATAATCGTCATCGCGGCATACAAATGAAACAACGACATTGCGATGGCGAGTATCACCACCATCGTACCGAGCCAACCGGTGAGCCGGTTGGAGGCGCCTTCTTCGGCCTCGATGAATTCCTCGGCTTTTTTCAGCGCTTCATCGCTGACGACGGCGGCTTGGGTTTCGGGCGTGCTCATCAAATTATTCTTCTCGGATAACACGGGTTATACAAAAAACCCCGCCTCGATACGAGAGCGGGGTAGCGGGGTTGCGATAAACGTGTGTTGTTTTTTACTACTGAACTTTTACGCCCTTCTCGGCGAAATATTTGATCGCACCCGGATGAAAAGGCACCACCGAAGCGGCATTGGTCTGGTATTTCAAATCAAAGTTACGCGATTCGGGATGCACTCGCTCCATGTCGGCCTTGCGCTCGAACATGGTTTTTACAATATCGTAAGCGACTTGATCCGACACGTCGGCACGCGCGAGCAGCACGTTCCACACCGTCGCGATGCGGTTGGGTTGCTCCTGCCCCGGATAAGCCTTGGCCGGAATCACGTCCCGCACATACAGAGGGCCATAGGCCTTGTTCATGCCGGCCACGCCATCTTCATGATCGACCAGTTTAAGCTTGACGCCAGGTGTCGCCGCCAATTCAGTGATCGCGGCAGTAGGAATACCACCCACCCAAAAAAATGCATCGAGTTTTTTATCTTTGATTGCATCGGCCGATTTGCCCGGATCAAGACGTTCCTGCGTGAAATCCTTGAAGGTCATGCCGTGCGCTTCCGTCAGGCGCAATGCCATCACCTCAGTAGCACTGTTCACCGCGCCGGTCGAAACACGCTTGCCTTTGAGATCGGAAAATTTGTTGATGCCCGTGCCCTCGACCGTCACCACATGCATGCGATTCGAGTAGAGGACCATCAATGCTCGCACCGGCACGGCGCTGCCCTGAAACTTGTGCTGGCCCTTATAGGCATCCCAGCCCGCGTCCGCCATCGACAACGCAATATCTGCTTTCTTGTTCAGCATCAGTTGCAAATTGGCAACCGAACCCGCTGTAGTACCCGCGGTCGCGTTCAACGACGGCACGTACTTAGTCAGCAGGTCAGCCATACCGCCGCCCATCGGGTAATACACGCCCGATGTTGGGCCTGTGGCGATGAAGATATTGAGCTTGTCCTGTGCTGCGACAGGCATTGCGACCGCGGCCGCGAAAATTGCTAAGCATTTGTTAATAAAAGACATTTTTATCTCCTGATAGGTATGCCATAACATGGAACGCGCAGTGTAGGGACTTTCCCCCGCGGCAGCAACTTACGCTTTCGCAAACAGCTTGCCCGGATCCTTGAACGCTTTGAACTCCAGCGCGTTGCCGCTGGGATCCAGAAAAAACAAACTGGATTGCTCGCCGATCTCGCCCACAAAACGCACCTGCGGCTCGATAATAAATTTTGTGCCTGCCTTTACCAGCCGGTCGCGCAACGCTTCCCAATCACGCATCGGCAACACCAACCCAAAATGCCGCACCGGAACCGCATCGCCATCCACACCCGATGTGCTGCTTTTTCCCGTTTCCTGTGGCGCGCGATAGGCGACGATCTGATGACCAAAAAAATTAAAATCGATCCAATCCGCATCCGAGCGGCCTTCGGCGCAGCCAAGCAGCCCGCCGTAAAAAGCGCGCGCGTCGGCAAGATCGTTGACGGGAAAAGCGAGATGAAACGGGGCAAGGTTCATGGGCAACGCATCCGCAGTAATACACACAACGCGAATTTTACACGGGCTGCACCGCGAAATGCTTGACGCTGGTCATACTTATCCCGGAAACCTGCGATTCAGATCGGCCAGTTGTTCCAGCGTCAGCAAGCGCGTCGGGTGTCCTTGCAACAGCAACATCAGCCGCGCCGTTTGCTCCAGTTCCTCCATCGCATAAACCGCCGCCGTCAACGATGTGCCCGCCACCACCGGGCCGTGATTCGCCAGCAGAATCGCATGATGTTTCCCAGCAAGTTTGCGCACGGCGTCCGCCAGCGCCATGTCACCCGGCGCGTAATACGGCGCCAGCGCGAGTTTGCCGATCTGCATCACGGCATAAGCCGTAATCGGCGGAAACACATCATCGGGATTGAGTCCATCAAGGCACGACACCGCTACCGCGTGCAAGCTGTGCAAATGCACCACCGCCGTGCTGGCGGGACGCTCGTGATACATGCCCAGATGCAGGAACGCTTCTTTGGATGGCGCATCGCCGCTGAGGAGTTTGCCGTTGCCGTCGAGCCGGGATATTTTTGCGGGATCCAGTCTGCCGAGACATGAGTTCGTCGGCGTCAGCAAATACCCATCCGCGAGTTTCACGCTGATATTGCCAGCGCTGCCATGCGCGAGGCCGCGGTCGTACAGTGACTTACCGAGGTCGGCCATTTGATCACGTAACTGCGATTCACTTAACTGAGCGTTCATTGCAATACCCGAAAGGCTTTCACAAAAAAATCATCGTTACCGAAGTTCCCGGATTTCAACGCCAGCGCTACTCTTTTTTCACCGACACTCATGGTCCACGGCACGCCGGGATCAATCTGAGGGCCGATGCGCAACGCCTCGATACCCAACGCGTGCACCACCGCGCCCGATGTTTCACCGCCGGCAACCACCAGTTGATCAACACCCGCATCGATCAGCCCGCGTGCAATTTTCGCCATGGCGCGCTCAATCAATTGCCCGGCCTTGCTTGCGCCCAATTGCGATTGTATCGCCTGCACCTGCGCCGGCTCCGCTGTTGAGTACACCAAAACCGGACTTTCCGCCAGCAGCGGCTTCACCCAATCCAGCGCACGCTCGACTTCATTTTCGAATTCACGTTCACCCGAAGCCAGTTTCACGGGATCTAGCACACGCGCTGCGCCGCCCGATTGAATGAAATGCGACACCTGCGCATGGGTCGCCACCGAACAACTGCCGGACACTATCGCGCGATAACCACTCACTCGCGGCAGTGTTGTCGCGGTAGCGCCTGTAAGCACAAAATTCCTCGGCAAGCCTATCGCCACGCCGGAACCCGCCGTGACCAACGGCATGTCGCTAACCGCCTGCCCCAGCCGCATCAAATCATCGTTGCTCACGGCATCAACAATCGCTGTTTTCACACCGGCAGCTTTCAGCGCGTTAATCCGCGCACGGATCGCGTCCGGCCCTCGCGCGACGTCTTCGTAACCAATCAGCCCGACTTTGCCTTTCATCTGCGCCTGCAACACGCGCACCAAATTCGCATCCGTCATCGGCGTTAACGGATGATTGCGCATGCCCGATTCATTTAGCGGCACGTCGCCGACGAACAAATGCCCTTTAAACACGGTGCGGCCCGCTTCGGGAAACGCCGGGCACGCAATGGTGAAATCGCAACCGAGCGCTTTCATCAGCGCTTCGGTCACCGGGCCGATATTGCCTGCCGGCGTTGAATCAAACGTGGAGCAGTATTTGAAATAAATCTGCTTGCAGCCGTGTTGTTGCAGCCACTTCAGCGCAGCCAGCGATTGCGCAACCGCGTCCGCCGCCGGAATGGCGCGCGACTTTAGCGCCACCACCACCGCATCGACCTCTTCGTGCAACAACTCGCGAGGAATTCCGACCGTTTGCACCGTGCGCATGCCGCCGCGCACCAGATTGTTGGCAAGATCGGTTGCACCCGTAAAATCGTCGGCGATACAGCCCAGCAACATCACTCAGTCTTCGGCTTTGACGTTGGCGGATTTGATGGTTTTGGCCCAACGATCCAGCTCTACCGCAAGCAACGCCGAGGCGTCTTTCGAAGATGAAAGCACCATATCGGCGCCTTCGCTAGCGAGAATTTTTACCGCATCCGGTTGTTTCAACGCCGCTGTGGCATCGCCGTGAATTTTCGCTACCACGTTTGCCGGCGTGCCCGCAGGCACAAGCAACATGTACCACGTCGATACGTCGTAGCCGCTGACGCCCGATTCCGCCAGCGTTGCAAGCTCCGGCAACGTTCGTGCGCGCTTGCCTGACGTCACACCCAGCGCGCGCAAACGGCCCGTCTGCACGTGCGGCATCGCGGCCAGCGGCGTGGTGATCAACGCCTGCACGCGGCCTGCGATCAGGTCCTGAATCGCCGGGCCGCCGCCTTTGTAGGGAATATAGTTGAACGACACGCCCGCCATGTTTGCCAGCAGCACGCCCGCAAGATGCGGCCCGGAGCCGATGCCGGTGTTGGCGAGCGCTATCGCACCGGGCTTGGCCTTCGCCATTGCAATCAAATCATTCAGTGTTTTCGCGCCGGTGGTTGCGGGCACTACCAGCACGAACGGCTGGCGCAGAATCTCCATGATCGGTAACAAATCCTTGCCGGTGTTGTA
>JBEBHE010000448.1:0-2870 GCA_040081205.1 Burkholderiales bacterium
AAACCATCGAGACCGCCGGGCGCGCCAACCTGCCGGGGCGTGTGGGCGGCACAGCGGGCTACCACCTTGCGTCGGTGAATCTGGGTACGGTGCCGGTGGTGGCGCTGGGGCTCGGTTCAGTGGCGGGATTGGGCGCGGCGCGCCTCGCAGCCAGCCACTACTCCGTGATGACCAAAACCACCTCGGCGATGTTTGTAGCGGGGCCGCCGGTAGTGGAACGCATCGGGCAGAAACTCACCAAACAGGAACTCGGCGGCTGGGAAATCCAGTGCAAGGCCGGCGCGGTGGATCACGCCGTGGATACCGAAGCGGAAGCATTCGCCTGCGCGCGGCACTTTTTGTCTTACTTGCCACAATCGATTTACGCCACGCCGCCGGTGATGCCATACAACCAAGGCGACGCGCACAATGATGACGCGTTGCTCAACGTCATTCCGAAAAACCGCCGCCGCGTTTATAAAATGCGCCCGATCATCGAAACGCTGGTGGATCGCGACAGTTTTTTCGAAATGGGGTCGATGTTCGGCCGCGCCATCATCACCGGGCTGGCGCGCATCGAAGGCCGCGCCGTGGCGATGATGGCCGGCGACCCGTATCATTACGCTGGCGCGTGGACAGCGGACGCCTGTGCCAAAATCATTCGTTTCGTTGATCTCGCGCAGACGTTTCATTTGCCGGTGGTGCATCTGGTAGATTGCCCCGGATTTCTGGTGGGCCTTGAAGCCGAGAAAACCGCGACCATCCGCGCCGGCGTGCGCGTCATGACGGCGCTCGATCAATGCACCGTGCCGTGGTGTACGATCATTGTGCGCAATGTGTTTGGCGTAGCGGGTGCGCTGCATCAGCCGCCAGGACGTTTATCGCTGCGTTACGCTTGGCCGTCAGGCCACTGGGGCTCGCTGCCGCTCGAAGGCGGCATTGAGGCCGCTTACCGCGCGGATCTTGATGCCGCTGCCGACCCTGCAGCCAAGCTTGCCGAAATCGAAGACCGGCTGAATAAACTGCGTTCGCCGTTCCGCTCCGCTGAAACGTTTTGGGTTGAAGAAATCATCGATCCACGCGACACACGCAAGCTGTTGTGCGAGTTTGTCCAGTTAGCGGAACCGTTGCTGACGCCGGGGCGTGCTTCGTTTACGATGCGGCCTTAAATTCAAATCCCCTTCCCGCCTACGTCGCAACCCCCAAGCCTGTCGTTCCCTTCCAGGCAGGAACCCATAACACACCTCACTCCGGCAATCACCGTATAGATTCCCGTCTGCGCGGGAATAACATTAAAAAATGAACACTCGCACCCACGTCGATCTCAAAAGATTACTCACGCCCGCTTCCATCGCCATCATCGGCGCCTCCACCAACTCGACGTCCATCAGCGGACAGCCGCTGCGACTGATGCTGGAAGCCGGTTACGCCGGGAAAATTTATCCGGTCAATCCCAAGCGCGATGAAGTGCAGGGCGTGAAAGCGTACCCTGACGCACAAGCCATCCCCGGTCCCTGCGATGTGGCGCTGATCGCTGTATCCGCGGCACAGGTGCCGCAGGCGCTGCGCGATTGCGGCAAAGCAGGTATTCCCTTCGCGGTGGTACTGGCGGGAGGCTTCGCGGAAATCGGCGCGGCGGGCGCTGCGATGCAACGCGAACTGGATGCCGCCATCAAGGAAAGCGGCGTGCGCGTGGTCGGCCCCAATTGCGTCGGCGTCGCCAACATCGACACGCACGCGTTCTGCGCGTTTGGCGGCGCGCTCTACGACAAGAGCCTCGAACCCGGCCCGGTGGCGGTAGTGTCGCAAAGCGGCGGCGTGGGCTTGAGCATCATGGCGCACGCGCACGCGCGCGGCGTCGATACCCGTTATTTTGTGTCGTGCGGCAACGAAGCCGATCTTAATTTTTTTGATTTCTGCCACACGCTGCTCGGTCAGGATGACGTGAAACTCATCGCCGCGTATCTCGAATCCAGCACCGAAGGCGTGAAGCTGCGCGAACTCGGACAGCGCGCGCTGCAACTGGGCAAACCGATTATTCTGCTCAAGGTCGGCAACAGCGGCGCGGGTCGGCGGGCGGCGGGCTCGCACACCGGCAAGCTCACTGCCGACTACACGCTGTTCAAAGCGGCGTTTCGGGAAGGCGGCTTTATCGAAGTGCAGGATCTGCACGAGCTTGCCGACACCGCCAAGCTCGTGCTCGGCGGCCGTTACCCCAAGGGCCGTAACATCGGCGTGCTTACCGGCTCCGGCGGCTGGGGCGTGATGGTGGCGGAAGCGTACGAGCGCAACGGTCTTAATCTGCCGCTGCCGTCCCCCGAAACCGCCGAGAAGTTAAAAACCGTGGTGGCCGACTACGGCTCGCGCGGCAACCCCATCGACACCACACCGGTGTACGGCAAGCAGCACACCGTGCTGGAAATCATCGTCGATGAACCCAACTGGGACATGCTGTACGTGCGCAGCGCCGGCGGCCCGGTGCTTAAAGAGTGGCTGCCGAAATTTCTGGAAATCGCCAAACGTAGCGACAAGCCCATTATCGTGGGCTGGTCACCCGTGCCCGGACTCGACCTCGACATTAAAACTCAGCTTGAGAAGAATGGAATTTTTTGCCCGAGCTTCGCGGCCGATGCAGGGCGCGCCGTCGGCTTGTTTACCGATTTTGCGATGAAGCGGCAGAAGTATCTTGCGCGCGGAGATAAACCGGAAGCAAGGCCCGTTGCAACGCAAACGCTCGACTTCGGCAGCGGCACCGGCGCACTGGCGGAACACGTTTCGAAGCAATGCCTCGCGCGCTACGGTATTCCCTCCACCCAGGAAGTGTTGCTTTCGCTAGCCGCGATCCTCGCGCTCAAGGAATGTCCGGTATCGTTCCCGGTAGCGGTCAAGCT
>JBEBHE010000147.1:0-10743 GCA_040081205.1 Burkholderiales bacterium
CTGCTCACCTGCATGGTCAATTTGCAGGGCTTCAAACGCGAAGACATCGTTCGCACGCGCTTCGGCAACCTGGATCGCGATTCGGATATGGAAGCGCTGGTAAGCTACATCGGCTCGCAATCCAACGGTATGCGCATGGACGTGCGCCTCGGCCACGCGAAAGAACGCGAGATGTACAAGGCCGGCGAGTATCTGTTCTATCGCCGCAACGGCCCGCTGGATTTTGCCTGCGTCACCTGCCACGGCGAATCCGGCAAACGCATACGCCTGCAAGAGTTGCCCAACATGACCAAGGCGGAAGAAATGCGTGAAATCATCGCTACCGGCTGGCCGGCCTATCGCGGCACGCACAGCACGGTGCGCACTATGCAGCACCGGCTCTACGATTGTTTCTGGCAGATGCGCCTGCCCGATCTGGGATTTGCATCGGACCTGTCCGTAGCCATTACAACTTACCTTAATCATTCAGCAAACGGCGGCGAGATCAAACTGCCGGGTGTGCGGCGCTGAAGCGCGGGACGGGAATGATGAAAATTAAACTACTGCTGTTGCTCGCCACTCTGGCCGCCTGGGTCGTCGGTTGCGCCACGTTTCCGGACGCGGATACCACCGCCAAATTTGCCGAGCAGATGGTGCGTGAAGCACACACCATCACCGGGCCCGACCTGAATCGCCGTACAGTACAGGATGCCTCACAGCAAATGTGCAGTGCCGTAGGCGGACCAAAATTGTCGCGGGAGCAAGCGGCCGCTATTGTAAAAGCCGCTCGCGACAGCATCCAATATCCGGCATCCGGCAAACTCACCGGTGATTGGAAAGTCGGCGCGCAATTAATCGCCGACGGTCGCGGACAACGCATCGTCAATGGCAAGGTCGAAGCCCTGAAGGAAAACGGCGCGCTGTGCATCAATTGCCATGCCATGGATCCCACCGAAGTAAACGCGGGCAACGTTGGCCCGGCACTCGTCGCATACGGTACGCAACGCGGTAATTCGGAAGCCGTTGCGCGTTACACCTACGAAAGAATTTTCAATGCGTGGGCGTTTATGCCTTGCTCGAATATGCCGCGCCTGGGTTCCAGCGGCTTTCTCACGCCGGACCAGATCGCGCATGTGGTTGCCTATCTCATTGATCCGCAATCCCCTGTTAATAAAAAATAACAATAAAAACAAATACTTACGATATATATCCTCGTGAGTAGCCTTCGCAAATTGCGATGCACATAACACGCCGGGAGTTTCTCGAAATACTCGTCGCCGCCTCGGTGTCCGGCATGGCACTGAATCATCGGGATGCACTGGCGGCGCAACCACGCGGCGACGCGGGTTTTTACGACGTGCCGCGCTTTGGCAATGTGTCGCTGCTGCACTTTACCGACTGTCACGCGCAGCTACTGCCGAGTTACTTTCGCGAACCTGATACCAACATCGGTGCCGGCGCCGCGTTCGGCAAGCCACCGCATCTCACCGGCGACGCGTTGCTCAAGTACTTTCGCATTCCGCACGGCACACGGAACGCACACGCATTCACGTATCTTGATTTTGTTCAAGCCGCGCGCACCTATGGCAAAGTCGGCGGCTTCGCCCATCTCGCCACACTCGTCAAACAACTGCGTGCGCAACGGCCCGGCGCACTGCTCCTCGACGGCGGCGACAGTTGGCAAGGCTCCGCCACCGCGCTGTGGACCAAGGCGCAGGACATGGTTGATGCCTGCAAGCTGCTGGGCGTGGACATCACCACCGGCCACTGGGAATTCACCCATGGCGCTGCTCGCGTCAAAGAAATCGTCGAGAAAGACTTCGCCGGAAAAATAGAATTTCTGGCGCAGAACATTCGCACATCCGACTTTGACGACCCCGTTTTCAAAAGTTACACGTTGCGCGAGATTAATGGCGTACCTGTCGCCATCATCGGTCAGGCGTTCCCTTACACACCCATAGCCAACCCGCGTCATTTTGTTCCCGACTGGACCTTCGGTATTCAGGAAGAACGGCTGCAAAAAAATGTGGAAGAAGCACGCGCCAAAGGTGCGCAAGCCGTGATACTGCTGTCGCACAACGGCGCGGACGTTGACCTGAAGCTTGCCTCGCGCGTCACCGGCATCGATGTAATCCTCGGCGGACACACGCATGACGCGATACCGGCGCCACTCATCGTCAGCAACAAAAGCGGCAAGACCGTAGTGACCAACGCAGGATCAAACGGAAAATTTCTGGCCGTTCTGGATATGGATGTACGCAGCGGCAAGATGCAGGATTTTCGGTACCGGCTACTGCCGGTGTTCGCCAACCTGATCGCGCCGGACGCCGGCATGACGGCGCTAATAAAAAAAGTCCGCGCGCCGTTCGAAGCTAAACTCTCCGAAAAACTCGCGGTCACCGAAGGACTGCTTTACCGGCGCGGTAACTTCAACGGCACCTTCGACCAACTCATCGTCGACGCGCTGATGCAAGTCAAAAACGCGGAGATTGCATTCTCGCCCGGCTTTCGTTGGGGCACGAGCCTGCTGCCCGGGCAAGCCATTACCGTTGAAGACGTAATGAACCAAACCGCCATCACCTATCCGCACGTCACCGTCAACGAAATGACCGGTGAGGCTATCAAGAACCTACTTGAAGACGTCTGCGACAATCTGTTCAATCCTGATCCGTACTATCAGCAGGGCGGCGACATGGTGCGCGTTGGCGGATTGCAATATGCCATCGACCCCGCACAGAAAATCGGCCAGCGCATCAGCAACTTGACGCTGCGCGGAAAGCCGCTGGAAGCCTCGAAACATTACAAGCTGGCGAGCTGGGCTCCGGTCGGCGAAGGCATAGCAGGAGAACCGGTGTGGGACATCATTGCAGATTACCTGCGCCGCAATACAACCATACGCCAGGCGCCACCGAACCAGCCGACAGCTAAAAGCGCTCGGCGTTAGCCTGCTTACGGCGCCTTGGAAGCGTTCTGGTTGTGCCGCTCCAGCGCAAAACAACCGATCAAATCTTTCATGTCGCAACTCTTGCGCAAATCCTGTAACGCTTCATCTTCACGGCCCAGTCGCCGGAGCGTAATAAAACGCGCGTAGTACACGGCAGAACGTTTGGAATTGAGCGCGATGGACGCATTCAAATCTTCCACAGCCTCGGCATAGCGCTTCAAGTCAAAATTTACCCGCGCCCGGGTGTAATACACGGGCGCAAGCTTCGGGTGCAGCTTCACCACGCGATTCATATCTGCCAAGGCTTCCTGCTTGCGGCCTTTAGCGGAAAGCGCTAGCGCACGGTTGTAATAGATACGTCCCGCTCCGGGTTCGTTACCGTGCACCAATAGCTTCGCGGCGTCCTCCCACATCAGCAGGGGGTCCGACATCGTATGCAGCCGGTTCCAGGATAACGGCACCAGCAGGCATGTCATGACCAGTGCCAAGGCCACTGCAAGCCGGCTGGTTAGACACGACAGCGCCAAGGCTGCCAACGCCCCGAACACGGGAAACCAGAGATAGGCTCGATACAGAACAAAAGGCTCCTGCACGCGTACGGTTGACAGCTCGGTGGCGAACATCAGCCAGGGAAATACCAGAACCCAGCCTGCAATTCCAATGCGGCCGCCGCGCAGCATCATGCCTATCGCAAGCAGCGGGTAGAGCATAAACGCCAGCGCAGCGGCCCAATACGGCCACGCTGACACGGATATCGCAAACGGTTCGCGCATATCCACGGACATCCAGTCAACGTTCGGAATTATCCATAAAAACAAATACTTGAAAAACAGCGCCATCTGCGTAATCACGCTCAGTGAGTAAGCGGTGCGCACATCATCAAACCCTTGCAACTCCTTCATCATGTCCAGCGCCAACGGCTCATACGCGGACCCCAACACGCCTTTAACCATCGAGATCACCAGCAAAGCGATAACGGTGTACGCCGCGAAAGGCGGGATCAGACGGCGCCCCAGCGCCCATGAAGGGCGTTGCATCAACAACGTCAACACCAACGCAGCCGCCGGCGCCATTACGGCATGTTCCTTGGAAAACACCGACAACAAGTACCAAACCGCGGACCATACCCAGAGCGCGGTGCGTCCCGTCACCAACCAGCGCAGATAGGCAATCAACATCATTAGCATGAACAGCGTCGCCATCACCGTGGTGCGCTGTACCAAGTAGCCGACGTCGTAAACTGCTACCGGATGAACCGCGAACAAGGCCGCAGCCAGCGAAGCCACAAAAAGCGCGTTGAACTCGCGGTCTTTTGCGTTCAGTTCCTTGTCGAGAACCGCCAGGCAAATTTCACGCAGCAACACGAACACGGCAACAACGGTGGCCGCATGCAAAACCAGATTCCCCCAGCGCATAGCGGAAATACTGCCGGCAGTCAGCGCATAGGTATGCGCCAGCGTGGCGTATGTGAGCCAGCGTGGCGCAGGGTAGAACGAAAATGCGTAGTCCAGAAAATCCGTGCTGTTGACGACATTAAAGTCGTCAAATACCAGCGGATTGGCGAGATGGGGCACATAAACCACGCCGGCCAGCGCAGCCAGCGCCACGGCACAGAGTCGCGGCACCGTTATCCGCAGCACATCTCGACGAATCCACCTGAAAACACCGGCAAAGGGCAGCATTTTGGAATTTAACCTATTGGAACAATCGAAAAAAAACGCCTCCCAGAAGGGAGGCGTTTTCTACCCAGGCCGAAGTAACCGGCCCGGCATCAGGCGTATTAGCAACCGAAATACTTGATCGCAACCGGATCGGTCACGGTGCAGGTATTGGTCCAAACAATCGCCGTCTGACCCGCAGCAATCGCGGCAGGCGTAATGACGACGGTCAAACCATCAATCGTGGTCGCCTTGACGCCACGAATCGTCAGCGTGATCGCGCCGGTGTTGGCGGCAACCGCAGCCAGCGACACTTCAGGCGTATAAGTCGGGCCAGCTGCTGCAATACCCAGCGAGACCCACGCATCCGCTGTCGCCGGATAAGAACCTTGCTCTTGCGCATAAATCGCTATTGCGGTTTTGATCGGCGCGGCAAACCCGGCCACTTTGGACAGCTTGGCTTTCACGGTGTAATCCTGATACTGCGGAATCGCCACGGCGGCCAGAATACCGATAATCGCTACCACGATCATCAGTTCGATAAGCGTAAAACCTTTTTGCATACGTTTCATTAAAAATCTCCTTTAGGGTTGGACAAAAAACAACGTGGTTACTACCGAGGGCTATCTTATGCAAATTTGGTGCCAGTTTTCAGCCAAATAAATCACAAATAAATTTATCATTTAAAACAAATAGTTATACATATAAAAGCGATTACAGCCGTTGATAACGAGATAAATTCGGATAATTCGCTTCCAGCGCCGCTAAATGCCGCCTTTCGTGCCATCGAATCTGTTCCGGGCTTACAACAAACTGACGCTTAAAGTCACCAACTGACAATTTTTGTCACTCAGACACTGCCTCAGGAAGGACGCTGCACATAGCCGGGTATCTTGCTCAGATCCACGTCGTCAATCTGCTCCGGCCCCATGAAGTGTTTGGCGTAGGTTTCGTACACCTTTTCCCACATAAAAATATCAAACAAATCCGGGTCTACGTGCTGCCCCAGTTTCATTTTACCGAGAATAGTCAGCGATTCGGTCAGCGTCTTGCCCTTCTTGTATGGACGATCCTTGGCGGTGAGCGCCTCGAAAATATCCGCGATGCCCATGCAGCGCGCCTGCACTGACATTTGATCGCGCGTGAGTCCTCGCGGGTAGCCTTTGCCGTCCATGCGCTCGTGGTGGCCGCCCGCGTATTCAGGCACGTTGGTCAGGTGCTTGGGCCACGGCAGGGCTTCGAGCATTTCAATGGTAAGGTCGATGTGATGATTAATGACCTCGCGCTCGTCGCCCGTCAGTGTGCCGGCGCGTATGGTCAGATTTTTAACCTCATCATCCGACAGAAAATTGCATTCAGTTCCCGTAGGGTCAACCCAGCGGTATTTAGTAGCGATCTGCCTCACACGCTCGACATCTTCGTCGCGCATGAACTCTCCGCCGACATTGGTGTGACGGATAAACGCGCGGTCATCATCCACCGCCTTAAATTTTGCGGCCACATCCGCATCGCTCATGCCTGCACGTAATCCCGCGATCTGCATATCGCGCTTGACGATTTCAAAGCGGGTATCGACCAACGCCACGCGGTCAAAAATCGTTTCGAGCTTGGTCGCTTTATCGACCACATGCACGGGCGTGGTGATCTTGCCGCAATCGTGCAGCAATCCGGCAATGCGCAATTCATAGCGATCGCGCTCGGTCATGGTGAAATCGCGGAGCGGCCCTGCCGTACATTTGGTCACCGCGTCCGCCAGCATCATGGTGAGTTCGGGAACCCGCTCGCAATGCCCGCCCGTGTACGGTGATTTATCGTCGATAGCGGCGTTGATCAGGCTGATAAACGATTCAAACAGATTTTCAAGATGGTTGATCAGCAGCCGGTTGGTCAGCGCGATCGCCGCCTGCGACGCGAGCGATTCCGCGAGCCTTTGATCCGCGTCGGAAAAAGGTCTTACCGCGCCGCTATCACCATTCTTGGCATTGATAAGCTGCAACACACCGATGATTTCGTTCTCATGGTTTTTCATCGGCACCGTTAAAAAAGACTGCGAGCGGTAGCCGGTCTTCTTGTCGAAACTCTTGGTGCCTGAAAAATCGAATCCTTTTTCGGTGTAAGCATCGGCGATATTCACCGATTTGTCGTTATGAACACTCCAGGCAGCGACCATCGACAGGTTTTTTTCGCCGCTCTCGTTGAACAAGTGCAGCGGATAGAACGGAATTTCCACGCCCGTGGTTCCGCCCATGGCGATACCCAGCGTGTCGTTGCGCACAATCTCGAATTTCAATGCGCGCTCGTCGGTCATGCGATACAGCGTACCGCCGTCGGCGTTGGTCACGTCCTTCGCCGCGAGCAATATGGCTTCCAGCAACTTGTTGATATCGCGTTCTCGCGACAGCGCGACGCCAATACCCAGCAATTGCTCGAACCGCTCGGTCAGGTCATTGGGGCTGGAAGCCAGCGCGCTCTGATTCATGGTGATCCTGCGTAATCTATTTGATACACACCGCGCGCACCTGCTGCATGTCGGTAACGCCCTGCAGTACTTTCTCGATGCCGTCCTGCTTCAAAGTGCGCATGCCGTCTTCGAGCGCCGTCGCAAACATTTCCGCCACGCGCGCATGCTCCTGAATGTTCTTCTTCACGCGGTCGGTTCCGATCATCAGTTCATGCAGACCAACGCGGCCTTTGTATCCCGATCCGCCGCAGGTATCGCAGCCCTTGGGCGAATGAACCACCAGCTGCCCGTTCTCGTTGCCATATTCCTTGGTCCAGAACTCGAGCAATTTGGTACGCTCGCCCTGCGGATCTTTTTTCCACGGCGCCGTATTCAGCAACTCAAGGGAGTATTCCTCCAGCAGCATGTGAATCTCGTCGTCTGCCGCAGCGTGGGGCTCTTTGCACTTGCTGCACAAACGCTTGGCAAGACGCTGCGCAAGAATGCCCAGCAGCGCGTCGGCAAAGTTAAAGGGGTCCATACCCATATCGAGCAAACGAATAATCGATTCCGGCGCACTGTTGGTATGCAACGTGGCAAATACCAAGTGGCCTGTCAGCGACGCTTCAATGCCTGTCGATACCGTTTCCTTGTCGCGCATCTCACCCACCATGATGATGTCCGGGTCCGCGCGCAAAAACGCTTTCATCACCATGGAAAACTCGAGGCCCGCCTTCTTGTTAATCTGAACCTGACGTAAACCCTTTTGCGTGATCTCCACCGGGTCTTCAGCCGTCCATATCTTCGTGTCCGGCTTATTCAGATAGCCGAGCACCGAATGCAGCGTGGTGGTTTTCCCTGAACCCGTAGGCCCGCAAACGAAAAACAAGCCATAGGGCTTTTCAATCGCGCCCTTGCACAGCTGCTGATTGCGTTTTGACAGGCCGAGCTTATCCAATGGTATCGGCTCGCCCGCCGCCAGAATACGCATCACAATATCTTCGACGCCACCCGCAGT
Organism: Burkholderiales bacterium; assembly: GCA_040081205.1. Taxonomy (GTDB): domain Bacteria; phylum Pseudomonadota; class Gammaproteobacteria; order Burkholderiales; family SG8-41; genus UBA5216. The sequence goes on from JBEBHE010000147.1 coordinate 8,040, forward strand.
CGGGATGGTCGCCACCCGCAATTCGATGTCCAGCGGACCAAACTTCTTGAATTTTATTTTGCCGTCCTGCGGCTTGCGGCGCTCGGAGATATCGAGGTCGCACATGATTTTTAGCCGCGCGGCCAACGCATTGCGATAACTTGCAGGCACCTGAATGTACGGTGTCAGCGAACCATCCTTGCGAAAGCGGATTTCCGTCTTGGCCTTGCCGGGATAAGGTTCGATATGAATATCCGACGCGCCTTGCTGATACGCATCGATAATCACTTTATTGACGAGCTTAACCAGTTCATTGTCGCTGGCCGCCGACGCGATATCGTCGCCGCCCGACTCCCCGCTTTCGCCCTCTTCGTCGAGTCCGCCCAAAAGGTCGTCGATGTTTCCCGAATCCTCGAGCGCGCTATTGCCACCAAACATCTGGTCCAGCGTCTGCACGAATTCGCCCGGCGTGGTAACCCGATAAACAACCTTGCTCTTCGGATAAACGTTGTTCACCATGCGCGACGCGCGTGTCTTTTCCGGATCGGGCGTTACCACAACGATACCTTGTGGCCCGTCCTCCAGCGGCACCCATTGATTGGTCAAACAGAACTCACGGCTCATATTGCGCAACAAATCCGGCGGCTTGATGCGTTCCTGCTTGAAAGACTCGTAGGGCACGCCAAAAAATGCGGCCAGCGCATCACCCAACGCCGGCACTTTCACCTGAAACTCGTCCGTCAGCACTGTTTCGAGGTCGAGGTTTTTGCGCCGGGCGGAGCGCTGCGCGAGTTCCAGCTCTTCAGCGGAGATAACGGCATTGGTCACCAGCGACTCGTACTTGCCGCGCACCTGCATGCCCGGACCCTGGCGCTGACGGAACGCTATCGACAGCGTCTCACACAGATGCAGCACGCCCTCTTCCATGTACTGCTGGAAGGACTGGCCGTTCTTTGCGTTGATGATCTGAATAATGCCGATCAGATCCTTGGTTTTCGCTTCCAGAATCGGCGCTACCAGCATCTGCTTGGTACGGTAGCCCGTCTTGGCATCCACCGCTTTCAGAAAATTAAGCTGCGGACTATGCGTCTTGAGTTCGGCTTCATCGTACACGTCGCGGATATTCACGACCCGCTTGTTGACCGCGACAAAGCCGGCTATCGACTGCTCGTTGATCGGCAGCTTGATGTCCTTGAATGAATGCAGCCCGGTCTTGACCTTCGATATGATCGAACCCTTGTCATCGCTGGTCAGATATATCGTCAATCGATCGGCAAAGAAAAGTCCGCAAAGCTCGACCGAAAGATCGGTGATGATCTCATCGATATTCTTAGATGCGTGAATCTTGTTGGTAACGCCTTGCAGCCGCTGCTGAAAACCCAGCTTCTCTGCCATGGGATCCTGCGCCACCGGTTTCGCCTGGAGTACTGAACTCATATCACCTCCACCGCAATCAACGCTAACTGCACAATAGTCATGGTTAGAACTCGAATACGTGTTGATGCTGCAACATTTTCGGACTCCAACGCAATGCGCCTTCGGTAATTTCTCGCATAATCATGTCACCCTCGCCTGGCTTGAGGTGCGTAATAAAAATCTCTGCCTGCCGCGTGAGCAACTCGAGTTGCTCGCCCAGCAAGCTGGGACAAAAATGTTTAGCACGAATCGCCAGCTCCCGCTCCGCGTTGGAAAACGCGGTTTCAACGATAAGATACCGCAAATTCTCGATTCGGTTCACTTCTCGCCACAATTCGTCGCTGCTGGTGGTATCTCCGGTAAAAACCAGGCTGGCGGCCCCGGAATCCAGCCGGTAGCCTACCGCCGGGACCACATGATTGGCCGGCAGGGGCGTAATCGTCCTGCCGGCTATCACCTGTCCCTGACCCAGCGATACGGGCGAAAATCGCAGCATGGGCCGATCCGGCGCGGGTATTTGTGTGAAATCGGGCCACAGCTTCCAGTTGAACAAGTGGGTCTTGAGCACGTCGATGGTTTCGGCAAGCGCATGCACGGTTAATGGCGTCTCGCGCATCCAGCCCACCGTGTCCACCAGAAATGGAATTGATGTGACATGATCAAGATGCGAATGGGTGACAAAAACGTGGTCGATTTTTGCCATGGCCTCCATGGACAGATCGCCGACGCCGGTGCCGGCGTCGATCAATACGTCATCATCAAGCAACAACGATGTCGTGCGTAAATGACCGCCGATACCGCCACTGCAACCCAGTACTCGTAACTTCATCACTTGGTCTCGAATTTATACACGCCGTCCCACTCTGCTCCAGGCGGATTGGCGCGATAGTCCGCCACCCGTTCCAGAAAGATGTCGTACAACTCGTCGCCATCCTCCATTGCCTTCAGTTTGCGCAACTGCGCCTCAGCGCCGTCCCAATCCTGCGCACGATACATCCTAAGCGCTTCGGCCCAAATGTCAATTTGCGCCTGCTTCGATTCAGCGACCTCGCCTTCGAGCCCCAAGGGCTGAAAAATCGCTATCGGCTCATCCTTACCTTTCACCCGTACCTGGTCAATCTCGCGGCATACGATCCCTGAAATCAGCGCCTTCGTGGCTTCGCCAACAAGAATATCGGCGCCATATTGCTTGGTAATGCCTTCGAGCCGCGATCCCAGATTCACTGCGTCGCCCATCACCGTGTAGGCACGCCGTATCTTGGATCCCATGTCACCCACGCGCATCACCCCGGAATTCACGCCAATGCCG
>JBEBHE010000148.1:0-10739 GCA_040081205.1 Burkholderiales bacterium
AGCGACTCGGCCTTGTGATGCGGCCACGCGATCGCCGGTGCGCCGTTGCGCACATGAAAATCCACCATCTTCGCAAAGCCGTCGCCGTCAAAGCTGAAATCGTCTTTCATCGGCGTTACCGGTGCCTGCATCACGCCTTTCAACTTAATCGGGGTCAACATAGTGCCTCCGTCGCATCGTTTAAAATTATCAATAAAAACAAATAGATATGAGTGGTTACTTGGTGAGCCCCAAATCAGCCATCACTGCTTTGGTGCTGTTGTACTCGGCATCAAGATATTTCGCAAACTCGCGGCTGCGCAGGAAACGCGACGCAAGATTATTGGTCTCCAGCTGTTTTTTCCAGTCGTCGGTCGTCGTGGTTTTGCCTATGGCGTCTTCCCAGAATGCAATCTGTGCGGGTGTCAGGCCTTTCGCGCCGAAGATGCCGCGCCAATTGGAAATGCCCATCGCGTCGATGCCCTGTTCGCGCATCGTCGGCACATTGGCGAGCGGCCCGCTACCGCCACCGATACGTTGGGGCGCGGTGACGCCAAGCATGCGCGCGTTGCCCGCCTGCACCTGCGGCAGCGCGGCGCTCACTGACGACACCACGGCTTGTATGTGCCCACCTATCACGGCGGTCAACGATTCGGCGTTGGTTTTGAACACCACCATTTTGAGTTTCTTCGGATCGATGCCTGCCGAACGCATGGCCTGCGCGGCGGCCAGATGATTCGGCCCGCCGCGTGCGACCACGCCGAACGAAATGGATTCCGGATCGGCCTTTAGGCGCTCGACCAGGTCACGCATGGATTTCATCGGTGAATTGGCGGCGACGGTGATCACGCTGTAATCCACCAGCAGCAGCGCCAGCGGACTGAAATCGGCGTAATGCAGCGGCGTCACACCGGCGATTTGATTGGTGAATATCGTCGCGGTGGCGTAAAAAAGATAATGTGCATCGCCCGGATGTTGATTGAGATAAACCACCGCGAGGCTCTGATTGCCGCCGGGCTTGTTGTTAACGATGGACGGTGTCGGCAGCAGCTTCAGTTCCGAAAAAGACTTCTGGAGCAGCCGCGCGTTGGCGTCGTTGATGCCGCTGGCGCCGGTGGGCACAATGATCTCGACGGTCTTATCCGGACGCCACGCGTTCTGCGCAACGGCGGCCCACGACAGCGTGGTGAGCAGAACGAAAAGCAGCGAGCGCATTAAAGAATACAGGTTCATGTTGTAACGCCTATTCTAGTCCATAGTCTGCCATGCCGGGCGGCGCAGACTGCCGACATCATCAACCGACGGCAGTCCTGGCCGCGAACCCAATACCTCGTAATAACGCGCCGCCAGCGCCAGATCCTGCAACGCCGAGCCGACCGACTTGAACACGACGAGCCCTTTTTCGGGAATCTTTGCCGTACTCGTGACAATCTGTCCCAGCGTCGCCCGTTTTGCTTCGGGCAATGCGCCGGCCTCCACCGCCTGGCGCAATTCGCCGGCTTCTTCCAGCGCATGCAGCGTATCTACCACCACCAGGCTCGCGTTGCGAAAACATTGTACGTCGGCTTCGGCGTATTGCTTGCGTGTGTTGCCCACCGCGCACAGCAAACGGCAATCGGTCAGCCACTCGCCGCGCAGTATCGGTTCGGGCGTGCGCGCGCTGCTGGCCGACGCCACGACTTTTTTGCCACGCACCGCAGATTCAACGCTGTCTACGGGCGTTACCGGCACGTCGAGTTGTTTTGACATCTCCCGTGCGAAGTGCTCGCGATGCGCGGCGGTGGGGCTGTACACCGCAATCGAGTCGAGTTTGTAAACCGACGCCAGACACTCCAGTTGTTTATGTGCCTGATTGCCGGAGCCGATCACGCCAACGGTCAACGGGCCATCAATGGCAACCTTGCGCGCGATGACTCCGCTACAAGCGCCGGTGCGTAAATCGGTAATCAATTGCCCATCGAGCAGCGCCAGCAGTTCGCCGTCTTTCAGGCTATAAAGCGACACCACATAACGCGTGCCGGCGCCCTTGACGGAGTGATAAGCCTTCATCGCCGCATAACCGGCCTGATGATCGGCGGCGAACAGGATGCGCATCGATCCTGAATCGAAATCAGTAATGAATTTGGGCGAAACCGCCGTGCCGCCGGTGGTTTCGCGTGCGAAGGCGCGTTCGAGCAGATCGATGACGTCAGGCATCGACAATGTGCCGCGCAGTGTTTCAAAGCCGAGCATGACTGCCATGACTTACTCCGTCGAACGTTGTTTCAAAATTAATGGCTTACGCCCAGTTCCGCCCGCAAATCCGCAATGCCCTGTTCCTTGGTGCGCCGCAAGCGCGGCGCCCGCTGGCCGATGGGTGTGTTTTCGATTTCAGGCAGTATTTTTATCGCGATCAACGTGGGGCCGCCTTCGGACAATATGCGTCCCACGTTGACTGAAAACGATTCAAGATTGTTGTAAGCGTAGGCCGTGGGGTAACCGCACCCCTTGGCAATGGTGTCGTACGCCATGGCTTTGGCGTTTGGCACAGGCTGGCCGCCGGTCGTGGCGTAGCATTCGTTGTCGAGCAGGAAGTGATAAAAATTCTTTGGTTTCTGCTCGGCGATCATCGCCAGAACACCAAGGCTCATTTGCAAATCGCCTTCAGAATCGAACACAATAACTTTCCGCTTCGGTTGCGCCAGCGCCAGACCCAGCGCGAACGACGCGTGGCCACCCATCGCCGGATCGCCCAGCGCCAAGTCGCGATTGGGCCGGGTGCTGATTTTGTCCCAGTGACGATTGGCGCGCCCGGATACCACAATGGCGTCACCGCGGTGCTGCTGAAACACTTTCAACATTTCTTCCATGGCAATCATGATTTTCTCCAGGGCTATCGGTTAAAGCCGTGGTACTCATCACCCACGAGTATCGCCACCGGCCGTTTGGTTTTTTGCGCTTCCTCGAACGCGACTGAAATGCGCGGTGCATCACTGCCGTGTTCGACGAGGTAATACTGAATGTTGAATGCATTCAGAAAGCGCTCGGTGTAAGTCGCGGCGGTATCTTTGTTCACGCCGTGGCGTGTGTAACCTCGATACCCGACCATCATCACCACGGGAATGTTAAGCCCCATCGTCCAGCCGCGCATCGAATCGCCGGATTCCATCAGGCCGGTGTTCTGAATCAGAATGATCGGCTTGCCGCCGCCGACATAAATGCCCGCCGCGCACGAAAACGCCAGCCCTTCGCGCGGCACCGCCACCAGCGTCAACGATGGATCGGCTTTCATCAGCAGATAAAGCCAGTTGGTCTCGCTGTCCGGCAGCCACACTACGTGTGTGATGCCGCCTTTTTTCATTTCAGCAAGGACGGTTTCCGGGCTGAGGCTTGCTTCCTTTGCTTCGCTCATGATTATTTCCATAACTATTTGTTTTAAAAGTAATTTTGCGGCGCTTCGCGCAGGAACACCGGCAGGTCGGTGACCGGCGCGCGATGCCCTGGCACATTGAACATCATGTCGCCGACGTAACCGCGGTGATAGGCGGTGTGATGATAAAGATGCAGTAGCATTTCGCCCAGCGACATCACCACGCGGTTTCCCCCGATCAATGTGACCGGGCGGCGATCCACGATGGTTTCGTCGGTTTGTTTGTCGCTCCACTGGACATACCAGGCATCGCTTTCTGCGTGCATGCGGCGCAGTTCTTCGAGCGGCGGATGATCCTTGGTATTGCGCGCGCTGAGTCCGTGGTCGCGGCCTTCGAGATGCGCGCGCCAGATGACATCCACGATGTAATTGTGGTTCATCGTATGCACCATGTTTTTGAACAGGCTTACACGTTCTTTAAGCGCTTCGCCGGGCGGCAGCGCGGCAATCGCGTCGTACCAGATGTTGTTCGACCACGCGTTGTAGCGCGTGAACATGCGGGCGGTATTGGCATTTATCATGACAGTTCCTGTTGAATGGCAATCGGAATCATAACGAAGCTTACGCGATCCGGCGTCGTCGGCAGCTACGGTTTGGCGTCCGCTGCTGCCCTGGCGACTTCGGCATTAAAGCGGCCGATACCGTTCATTGCACCGGTGGTGTAGGCATCGCGGTCGATGGTAAACGCAAGTTCGCTGGACGAGCGCTGTATGTTGCCCGCGCCGCTCAGCATGCTGAGAACGCCGCTCAAGGCGTTAGCGGCTTGCGGCGTGGTGTCGGCGGTTTGTTGCAGCGTGCCGGCTTTTTCGGTGATGTTGATAACCTGTTGTTTGGTTTGCACGCCGGGCGCGCCGCGCATTACGCGTGATTTGGGTTTGCCCATCCAGTTTGCGGATGCGTTCAGCAGATTCATGCCGGGGCCGGTTTTAACTTCCGCCGAGACGGAACTGTAGCCGCGACTCGATTCCCCCCACACCTGCGGCGCCACGATGGTGTATTGCGGAATGACGATGGTGGCGTCGGTGACAACCGGTTTTGCCGACTGCACGAATTCCGCGAACATGCCCCATCCCAGCGCGGACTTGAAATGTTGCTCATCGGACGGCGCCGCTATCACGTAGGTGTTGCTTTGTTCGGATTTGGTGGGCAACCCCAGCGCCGAATCGCCTTTTTCGCGTTGGGCGTTTTTGATGTAATCTCGATCCTTGATGTCGGCATAGGTCAGCACCGTGTAACCTGCCGCGCGCAATTTGGCGACAAAATCGTCATACGCTTTTTGCGCCAAGCCTTGCGCGAATGCTTTGTCGATGCCGCTGACCTTGTAATTAGCGCTAGCCCTGGCGGTGGCGTTACCGCTCTGGAACATGCCGCTTTGCTTGACCGCGCTGACGCGGCCCTCGGTCAACATTGACAAATACACCGTCGGCACCACGATGGTTTTCGAGTAGTCGAGCAGGTCTTCCGGGTTGACCACGTTGACGGCGATAGCGGCGCCCGATGCCGGTGTATCGGTTTGAGCATGTAAATGGATCGGTGAAAAAACGCCCGCTACAAATAACAGAAAGGCAGGCAGAAAATCATTGCGTGACATGTGGCTGAAACTCCTTGTGGATAAATTTTTGCAGGCTTAATCGACTTTCGCGCCAGATGCCTTGATGACCTTTGCCCATTTGGCGGTTTCGGATTGGATGAATGCGGCAAATTCCTCCGGCTTGTTGCCGCTGGGCACGGCGGCTTGCGACAGGAAACGTTCACGAACATCCGGCATGTTGAGCACGCGCACGGTATCCGAGTGTATCTTCGTGAGTACCGCTGGCGGCGTGCCGGTGGGCGCCAGCAAACCAAACCACGCGGTGACTTCAAACCCGGGCAGTCCGGCCTCGATCATGGTGGGCAGTTCCGGCACGCCCGCCAGCCGCTTGGCGCTGGTGACGGCGATGCCGCGCAGCTTGCCCGATTTCACGTGCGGCTGCACCACCGGCGCGTTGTGGAAGATCAGGTCTATCTGGCCGCCGATGGTGTCAATCGTCATCTGCGCGCTCGATTTGTAAATCACATGCACGATTTTTACGCCCGCCAACACATTGAACAGCTCGCCGGAGAGATGCTGCGTGGTGCCGGGGCCGCCCGAGCCGTAGTGCATCTTGCCGGGATTGCTTTTCGCGAGCGCGATGAGTTCTTTCACGTTTGTGACGGGTACGCTCGGATGCAGGCAAACAATGTTGGGCGTCAGCGCCACCAGCGTGATCGGCGCAAAGTCCTTGATCGGATCGAACGGCAGCTTGCTGAACAAGCTGCTGTTTACCGCGATCGGCCCGATGGTGTTGAATAAAATGGTGTAGCCATCCGGCGGCGATTTGGCCGCGCGTTCGGTGCCGATGTGGCCTGACGCACCGACCACGTTGTCGATGACCACCGTCTGGCCCCACACCTCGGAAAGTTTTTGTCCAAGGATGCGTGACAGGAAATCCGGCGCACTGCCCGGCGGCGCGGGAATGATGAACCGCACCGGCTTGACCGGCCATGCCTGCGCGTGCGCGCCGGATGCGGCAACCGTCAGGCCAATTAACGCACCAAGCGTCATCCCGTATAATTTTTTCAAAGCAACGCTCCCCCAGTTTTTACGTCGGATGGAATGGCATACGATTCTTTTGACCCAGCGGGACTGTATCGCCTGGCCACAGGGTGGTCAATTGTGCCGATGGCAGCAGGATGTGATTATTTTGTCACACCCAAGGCGGCAAGGATTTTTTGCAACGCGACGTATTCGGCATCGAGATGCCTGCGCGTATCGGCGCTGTTTTTGTAATCGGCGTCCCATGCGTGTTCGAGTTGGGTTTTTTTCCACTCATCGCTGTTGACGACCTTTGCGAAAGTGGCATCCCAGTAGGCGCGCTGCGCCGATGACAAGCCACCGGGGCCCACCATACCGCGGTACGCCGCGTACACCGCATCGATGCCTTGCTCGCGAAAGGTGGGCAATGCAACGGCTTTGCCAGGCTGGCGCCGCTCGGCGCTGACGCCCATCACGTTGACCTTGCCGCTCTGCGCGAGCGGAATGGCCCCGCCCAGCGTTCCTACCCAAGCGTCGATATGCCCGCCGAGCGCAGCGGTGGTGCCGCTGCCCCCCGACGAATAGACGACGATTTTCAACAGCTTGGGATCGACGCCTGCCGCTTTGGCGAGCATGCCGAGCACGATGTGATTCTGATTGCCCAGCGCGGGCGAGAGGCCGAAGCTCACGGACGACGGATTGGCTTTGAGCCGTGCGAGCAAGTCTTTCGCCGATTTGATCGGCGATGCCGCATGCGTCCATATCACCACGTATTCTCGCATCAGAATCGCCAGCGGCGTGAGATCGCGATAATGCAACGGCGACACACCAAGGATATGGTTGGTGAGCAGCGCCACATTCATGGTGCTGATCCAGTGCGCATCACCCATGTGCTGATTGAGCGACGACCACGCAATCGTTCCGCCGCCGCCGGGACGGTTGTTGACGCTGATGGCCGGCATGCCGGGCAGCATCTGCAGATGCTTTTGCAGTTCACGCGCTTCGCGATCCGCCGCGCCGCCCGCGCCGGAGGAGACGGTGATCTCGATATTGCGGATGGGTTTCCAGTCCTGGGCCTGGAGTGGCGCCGCTACAACCGTTGCGGCAACGAATACGCCAAGCCAAATGCTATTGACGGCATTCACAGTCGTGCCTCAGCCAACCACACCAATGTTCCAAGGCACAAACTCATGATCGCCCAGTCCCAGCAACTCGCTTTTGGTTTGTTCGCCAGATGCGGTGCGCAGCATCAAGTCGAATATGCGTTGCCCCATCTCGCGCAAAGAGCAGGTACCGTCGAGTATTTCGCCGCAGTTGATATCCATGTCTTCTTCGAGCCTGCGGAACATCGGTGTGTTGGTTGCAAGCTTGATCGACGGCACGGGCTTCGCACCGAACATCGAGCCGCGCCCGGTGGTGAACATGATCATGTTCGCGCCGCCGGCGATCTGGCCGGTGGCGGAACACGGATCGAAGCCCGGTGTGTCCATAAACACAAATCCGTTTTGCGTCACCGGTTCGGCGTAGCGATACACTTCCATCAATGGCCCGGTACCACCTTTCATAGACGACCCCAGCGATTTTTCGAGAATATTCGCCAACCCGCCGTGCTGATTGCCGGGGCTGACCACGCCGTTGATCTGCGTGTCGCGGCCGACGGTATAAACATCTTTCCACCAGCGGATGCGCTCGATCAGTTTTTCGCCGACTTCGCGGTTGCGCGCGCGACGCGTGAGCGTGTGTTCGACACCGTAAATCTCTGGCGTCTCGGACAGGATCGCTGTGCCGCCGTGCTGCGTGAGGATGTCCATCGCCGCGCCCAGCGCCGGATTCGCCGTGATTGACGAAAAACCATCCGAGCCGCCGCATTGCAGGCCGATCGTCAGATGGCTTGCGGGCACGCGCGTGCGTGTTACTTTGTTTGCATCAGGCAACATTTCCTTCACGGCTGCGATGCCGGCTTCGATGGTTTTGCGCGTGCCCCCGGTGTCCTGCATGGTGAAAAGGTGCAGCCTGTCGCTGGCGTCGAGTTTCTGTTCCTTCATCAGTCCCTTGATCTGATTGCGTTCGCAGCCGAGGCCCACGATCATCGATCCGGCCAGGTTGGCGTGGCGCGCGTAGCCCGCCATCGTGCGCCGCAGTAAATCCATCGGCTCGCCGGTCATTTCCATGCCGCAGCCGGTATCGTGGGAGAAGGCCGCGACGCCATCAATATTGGGGTAATCGGCCAGCCGCTCGGGCGTGAAATACTCGGCGATTTTGTGCGCTACCGTGGCGGAACAATTGACGGTGGACAATATGCCGACAAAATTGCGCGTCGCGACCTGGCCGTTGGCGCGCACGATGCCCATGAAGCTCGCACGTTCGGCTTCGGGCACCATTTGCACCGGTTTGAATTCCTCCGCGTAAGCGTAGTCACGGTCGAATTCGCGGAACTGCATATTGTGCGAATGCACGTAGCTGCCCGCGGGTATGTCCACAGCAGCAAAGCCAATCACCACGTTGTATTTCAGTACCGGTTCGCCTTGCGCGATGGCGCGCGATGCCACTTTGTGTCCGGCCTGCACTTGGCCGCGACACGTAAGCCCACCTTCGATCTTGGCGCCCAGCGCGAGATCCGTACGCGCGATCACCACGTTGTCGGCGTCATGCAGGCGGATGGTTTGGCCGGTGACGGACTTTTCCTTGATTTCGATCATGGGTGGCCTCTAGGATAATTAATTTTAAGTATTTGTTTTTATTCTTATTTTTTAAATCTATCTTCCAGCCAATCCGCCACCGTGTCACAGGCCAGCGTGAGGTAATCGCGCTGGCAATGCTGCGCGCCGCCTTCTTCGGCGGTAAACACGCGCATGGTTTTATCTTTCGCCGCAATCGCGTTGAATAATTTTTCCGCGTCGGCGGTGGAGACCTGTGCGTCTTCCGCGCCGTGCAGCAGCAGGAACGGTACCGTGACTTTGCCGGCGACATCGGCGCTCTTGAAGCCTTCGAGTTTTTTCAGCGCTTCGTCGTACGTCTCAACACCGCACGCCCATAGCAGATGTTCCGCCGGCACCGGCAGTGCGGCTTCCTTGATTTTTTGCAAGCGCTTCACCCAGGTTGCGTGATAGTCCCAGATGGGGCCCCAGGCGATGCACGCGCTGAACCGAGAATCCATCGCAGCGCACCGTGGCGCGTAATAGCCGCCGAGACTCATCGCGAGTATGGCCACGCGGCTCATATCCACGTCGTCGCGTGTTTCAAGGTAATCAAGCGCAGCGCTGCCTGCGATATCAAAGTCATAACGCATGTGCATGCCGCGAAAACGAATCGCTTCGCCTTGCCCCGGGCCGTCCACCAGCAGGCACGAAAAACCGCGCCGCACCAGATCGGGCACGCCGCGCAGATACTGAATTTCTTTTTGTGTATCAAAGCCGCCGAAGCGCACCACGCACGGCGCGCGCTTGCCTGCAGTGTTTTCGGCGTGGATGTAATACGCAGCGAACGAGCCATGTTTGGACGGCAGTTCCACGACCTCAATACGCGGGCGATCCGTCAGCGCCGCGAACTTGCGAAAGCACTCCAGCGATTTTTTGTATGCAGCCATCGCGATGCCGTCTTTGGGCTGGCGTGAGTGATCGCCAATCTGATAGTAAAAGCACGCGCGCAGATAGTTTTGTGCCGCTGTGAACTTGTGGCCCTTGGCCTCGGCGGCCTGCGCCGTCTGCATGCGCAAATCCGCGCCTTTTATCCATTCATCAAACCACGCTTCATCGTCGCCGACTTTGTCGCGTAGCCGGCTGCCGATGCGCATGACTTCCGACACTTCGGCGCCACCGAAAGGGGCAGTGGAAAGCACCACCAGCATTTCGGCGGACCAGCGGTAGTTGCCGGGGAAATACTGAAAATGGGAATCGGATCTGATGTCGGGGGCGTTCATGGTGTTCTCCAGTGCTAGTAATGGCTATCGTAAATTACGCAATACGCAATTTCTTAATCAGCTTCGGATCTGGATCAGCGCCCAATCCCGGCCCTTGCGGTAAATCGTAGCAGCCGTTTTTCTTGGGGTTGATCCAGTCGCCCATCGGCGTCTCTTTAAAGTCGCAGTCGAAGCGTTCTACCACGCTGTCGGCGGCCATGGCGGCGATGCAATGCATCGAAGCAATTAAGCCGGGCCCAAAATACGCGGAGTGCGGCACTACGTTCACGCCGAAGGTTTCCGCCAACGTCATCACCTTGCGCATCATGGTGACGCCGCCGACCTTTGCCACACTGGGTTGCGCATAGGTAATCGCATCATTTTCGAACAGGCTCAAAAAGTCGTGCAGCATCGCATTCTCACCGGCGGCGGTGGCGATGCCGCCGACGTCCTGTACTTTGGCGAGCCCGCGATGGTCTTCCGGGGGCCACACCGGTTCTTCCAGCCATTTCGGGTTATACGGTGCCAGCACCTGCGCCATGTTGATTGCCTGATCCACCGTCCACGGGCAGTTGCAGTCGATCATGATCGGAATATCCGGCCCGGCGACTTTGCGCGCGGCTTTGACCGGCGCTTCGGTGACCTCGTGCAACTTCAAGTGCTTGTAACCGCGCTTCAACGCGCGTTCGGTATACATTGCGACTTCTTTGGCGTCGCCGTAGCGCAAGAGGCTGGCATACGCGGGCAACTCCTTGCGCGGCGAGCCGCCGAGCAGACGGTACAACGGCAGTCCCGCCGCTTTGCCGGCGATGTCCCACAGTGCAATGTCGATGGCCGACAACGCATACATGGCCGGCCCGTTGCGTCCGGAGCCCGAGACACTGCGCTGCAGTCCGTCC
>JBEBHE010000005.1:0-36897 GCA_040081205.1 Burkholderiales bacterium
CGCAGCAACGATACTGTGTGCGGCGGTTAGATCATTGGCATCACCTGTGATCCCATTCGTCGCCACAAGAACGCCAAAATTGAGACCACGATTCCGAAGTTTCGTATCAAACCAGTTAACCTCTGAACTGCCTACGCTGTTCGACCAATTCTTGCACTCGACGAGGATGATATTAGGGAGGAAGAACAACCCATCCGCTTCACAATCGTTCCACAAGGCAACGTCAATCTCCTCCGTGTGGAACACGTTCATCTCATTGCGTTTGGTTATAGAAATGCCGGGTACCTGAGAAAAAACGTAGCAGATCAAGTCTTCCAAAGCGCGGCCCTTGTCGACCGTGGTAGCTCCGTTCGCACCGGCTTGAACGTAGCCTCCAACCGTAACCTGCGAGATCGCAGCCATTACGAACTCACGCCGTGGACCCGTCGATTGCGGAGATCGCGCACTAACTCCGGGAATCCCCGCGTCTTCAGTTCAACAAGGAGAGAGCGAAGCGACAAAACGAGAATATTAGGAGCACTCCCAAGCCACGGTTGGCCAGCTAGATCGGGACCGTCACCATAGAGCAGGAGAGCCCATCGCGAGCCCGACACACCCAAGTATGATGCCAGTTGCCGGATTGCCCGCGTTGCCTCAGCCTTGCTCTTAATCTTAGTTTTTACTTCAACTAAAAGCGGGTTCCCGACGAACGGCTCCAAGACATCAGACCAGACCGCGAAGTCGGCACCCATATCGCGATCTGCTGACGTTACAACGACATCGGTGCCGGAAGAACTAAGCGCATCCGCAACCACACGTTCGACTGCTCTTCCATCGCTCGCAGCAAGTGCCTGCCCCAATGCCAACATGAGGTCGTCTGCCTTCGTACCAAGCCCCTGGAAGGGCCTCGTCTTCGCCTCACGCGTTTTCCTCAACGAGTCAGGTGCAGACAGTAGTTGATCCAAAGCGAATCTGATGGCGTCCTCATTGTCCAAGTCAATCCGAAGGACGAGAAACTGATGAAGTGAAAAGGGGATTGGGTCGGCTTTGGGTGACGTTATGAGTACGATTCGACGGCCAAGCGCCGAGGCTTGTCCAAGTTCGAAGAGAACCCACGGTGACTGTCGCTCAGAGGTGAGAACGCCAACCACAAGATCAGCTTGCGAGAGCTGTTTCTGTATTTCGGATGCCCAATCTGCACCAATAGTAAGGTCGTGAGGCACGAGAACACGGAGTCCTCGAGACTCGAGAGCACTTCTAAGCACTCCGAGATTTACTCCGGCAGGGGCGGAGATAAAGCACGTCTTCGATAAAGTAATCCCGCCTGTACCAATCATTTGCGCCTCTCCTCTCGCTGTGCCAATGCCAAGTCAGCCCAACGCGAAATATAGATACGAGAAAGTAAAAATAAATTTACCAGCACTTTTCGATATCCATAAGTTTTAGAATAAACGAAAAAAGGCACGGATCAGGCGCCCTCAGCTTTATGAACGCCTGCCGGCCGCCTGCAACGCCAGCACATCCCAAACCGCCCGATTGCATGGCGTCGGCACACCAACCTTTTTGCCCAACTGCACCACACCACCGGCCAGCCATTCGACTTCAAGACGATTACCATTTTTCAAATCGTGGTGCAGCGATGAATCCATAGTGCCCGGTACGCTGTCGGCAAATTTCAATCGGTCGTCCGCATAGTTTTCCGGCAGCGCCACACCGAGTGCGCGGCCGACCGCGACGGTTTCCTTCATCAGGTCAAGCAGGAACGCGCGCGTCTGTAGATTGTCGCGCACCGGGCCGATAGTGGCGCGCATACTCGCGGTTGCACCCGACAACCCGACGAGAAATGTGTACTTCTCCCACAGCGTGCGGCGGATGTCATGCGACAACTCGGCCTGTATGCCGGCCTTCGACAACGCTGCAAGCAGCGCTTCCGAACGCGCGGATTTTTTGCCATCGTACTCACCAAACACCAGCCGTTGCAGCGTGCCCACCTGGTTGATGACACCGGGGCGCGAAATATGCGTACCGACATAGGCTACGCCGCCCATCAGCGCCTCCTTGCCGAACACGCCGCCGAGAATGTCATCTTTCACCACGCCGTTTTGCAGCGACAGCACGGCGGTGTGCGGCCCGACGATGGGTTTCAATGCGCGCGCGACCGCCTCGGTATCCCACAGCTTGACGGCAAAGATGATCAGATCAGGCGTGCCCGCGGACAATGGATCGTCAGTCACGCTGACGGGATTGATCAGCACGTTGCCGTAAGCGTCGCTTTCAATCAGCAAGCCGCGCTCGCGCATGGCCGCCAGATGCGCGCCTCGCGCGACGAATGTCACCTCGCAACCCGCGTTCGCCAGACGCCCGCCATACAAGCCACCGACACCGCCGGAACCCATTACCAATATTTTCATATATTCGTTTAAAAACAAATAGTTAAATTACTTTAGCGCCGCAACATCGACCGAATCGTCGTGATGGCCGTCCGGCTTTTTAATGTCGCTGCCGCAGTTCCGCCAGCATATTGCAAAACATCGCACCCTGCTCCAGCGCATCGTCGAGCGCCACATGCGTGTGGGGCAGCGGATCAAACCATCGCTGCGGCAAATGCACCTTCGACGAGCGCTGCCAGGTTGAGTTGGTCAGCGCCATGCCCAGCGTGCGCATGTCGATGCCCGAATGCGCGAAAGGGCTGGTACCCGCAAATCGAATCAGATACCACTGCACAAACATGAAATCAAAGGTCACCGGATACGCCACGAACACCGGCGTTCCAGGTAATGTTTTTATCCACGCCACGCAATCACGCATGGCTTTTTCAGGCGGCACGCAATCTTTGCGGCACGCTTCCCAGGCGGGTTTTTGCGTTTGCCACCACGCCATGGTTTTGGGATGTCCGCTCGCGCCCGGCAGCGTTTCAAGGTTGGCGGAAAACGTACTCACCAGTGTTTTGTCTGCCAGATACGCAGCGCAGCCGATGGAGAGCATCGAGTGCGGACCGGGAATCGGGCCGTCGGTTTCCACGTCGGTACTGACGTAGATTTCAGGAGTATCGGTGCTTTGCGCCATACTTTGCCTTGATCGCAAAAATCTTTCTTTCTCGTCATTCCCGCGAAGGCGGGAATCCATACGATGCGCCCTATGGCACTGTGTTATGGGTTCCCCCCTTCGCGGGAACGACAGAGTGGATAATGACTCACTAAACGTTCAAATGAATCATTCTTACAAAGCCTGCAGCGATTCGATCACTTTGCGCTTCACCACCACGCCTTCCACGCGCCGCCGCTCGCGCTCCCGGCTCGCACGCTCTGACGGCACGCGAATCTCGCTCACACCCGGCTGCTTCGGCAGTGCTTTCATTTCACGCACGTACTGCGACATGCGCTGCTTGAAGTCGTTGCCCGGCAGCATGATCTCCGGGTTAACCGCCCAGAACAAAAAACCGTAGTCGAGCACCTGATCGCGAATGATCGCTGAGCCCGCGAGCAATCCGAGCGCCTGTATCGCAAACGACAGGCCGTAGCCCTTGTAGACATGGTCCTTGCCGCCGAACGGCGCCACACCACCTTTCAAGGTTGCAGCCGCGTCGCGCGTCGGCCTGCCGTTTTCGTCGAAGCCGACGCCTTCGGGCAACGGTTCGCCAACGTGTGCGTGCAGCATGACATCGCCCCACATCAGAGATGCCGTGCCGATATCGAACGTGACCGGCCCTTCTTCCGACGGAAACCCAAAGCAGATCGGATTGGTGCCCAGCGCGGGCACCGTCGCGCCCGGCGGCACCACGCGCGGCTTGTTGCTCGCCGTGTGCATGGCGATGTAGCCTTCCTTGACAATTTGTTCGACAAAGTAGGCGTTGCGCCCGCTGTAGTAGGTGTTGTAAATACCTACGCAACTGATGCCGTGCGTTCGCGCTTTTTCGATGGCTTTGTGTGCGCCGTGATAACACGTGACGTAACCAATCTGGTTGCCGCCATCCATCAACGCCGACACCGGCGTTTCCTTGACCACGCGCATCGGCGTACGACCGAGCTTGATTTTCTCGTCACCCGCCATCGCCAGGATGCGCGGCAGGCCCGCAAATTTGTAACCGCACAACATGTTGTCAATCAACTGATCGACAACGATGCGCGCATCTTCTGCGGTATATCCGATGCGCTGCACGGCGGTTTCGCCGATGGCGCGGGCTTCGGCCTCCGTGAGCCGAACGCTATCCGGTTCGTCGGCATCCAGCAGCGCCGGGGGGTTGTTCGATGGATGGGTCACATTACTCATTCGAGTTCTCGTTAAATTTTCGCGCACGATGCGCGTTACACAGCATACCGCCGGACCTTATCGGCGTCCCACGCCAGTCCATTACCCGGTCTGTCGCCCGGCATCGCGTAGCCATCCACGATACGCAGCGGCTCCGTCAAAAATGCGTTGGCCCAATCCACATACTCCAGCCAGTGCGCCGTTGGCGTCGCCGCGAGCAGATGTGCGCTGACTTCGGGATAAAGATGCGACGACATTTCCATGCCGGCGTCGCGCGCTACTATCGCCGCGCGCAGCCAGCCGGTAACGCCGCCGATACGCTCCAGGTCAGGCATCACAAAATCACATGCGCCTGCCGCCAGCGCTTTTTCCATGTCATAAACCTGGGAGAAATTTTCGCCGAGCTGCACCGGCGTGGCGATTTCCTGCGCAAGCGCTGCGCTCGCGACATAATCATCATGCCGCACTGGCTCTTCAATCCAGTAAATGCCTTCGTCGTCGAGCGCGCGCCCGCGAATCAGCGATTCTTCCACGCTAAGCGCCTGGTTGAAATCGGTCATAATCATCACGGAATCCGCTACGCGATTGCGCACCGCGCGTGTCGCGGCCAAATCTTCTTCAAATGTTGCGTAGCCCAGCCGCAGCTTTACCGCGCGAAAGCCCGATGCGTTTACGTCATCCGCGAGGAGTTTTTCCGCTTCATCGGCGACCGCCTGCGGTGCCATCAAACCCAGCCCGCAACTGTTGTAGGCAGGAATCGGCCGCGACTCCGCGCCGAGATAGGCCGCCAGCGGCAAACCAGCGGCCTTCGCTGCGGCATCCCAGCAAGCGACATCGATCATAGCCATCGCCATGCGCACAACACCCTGCACGCCGATCAGGATGTAACGCTTTGCCAACACGCGCCACACTTCATCAGGATCGGCGCGCGCGCCCTTGATTGCGCTCAATGCATCGTTCAAAAAAATCTGAATCGCGCCCGCTGCCACCGGCGTGTAGCAAAATTGATACGCGTGGCCGGTGATGCCTTCTTCGGTCTCGAGATCAATCAGCAGCAACGGCGCCTCGCGCACGGCCTGCGCGCTGGTGCCGAGCACATACGTCATCGGCACTTTGATCGCGGTGGCGCGTATGCCGCGTATCGTCAACTGCGGGAGGTTCATGGGGTGTATGGTTCGGCGGTGCGGCGCAAATCAGCGAAACTCGTCTCCGGCCAGCACTTCCGCCACGTGCAACACCTGCGTCTTCATGTCCCCGCGCCGCCGCAAACGGCCTTCGATATTCAGCATGCAACCGAGATCGCCTAGTACCACAGCATCCACATCACACTTCGCAATGTTCTCGCATTTGCGGTCGGCAATATGCGTGGAGATGTCGCCGTATTTCACCGCGAACATGCCGCCAAAACCGCAGCAGGTTTCGCATTCATCCATTTCCTTTAGCGTAATGCCTGCGGTTTGCGCCAGCAGCGCACGCGGCTGCGACTTGACACCCAGCTCGCGCAGCCCGGAACAGGAGTCATGATAAGTATATGTTTTTATTGATTTTTTTGATGAGTCTTTTGACGGCGTTAGTAGTGGCATTACCGCGGCACTGACCTTCAACACATCCACCAAAAACTCCGTCAGTTCATACGTCACCGCGCACAACGCGTTCACGCGCGCAAGTTCCGGCTCGCCGCGAAACAGATCCGGATAATGTGTGCGTATCATGCCGGCGCACGAACCCGATGGCGCCACCACGTAATCAAACACTTCAAATTCATCCAGCACTTTGCGCGCGAGTGCCAGCGCCGATACGCGGTCACCCGCGTTGTAGCCCGGTTGCCCGCAACAGGTTTGCGTTTGCGGCGCCACCACTTCGCAACCCGCCGACTCCAGCAGTTTCAACGTCGCGAAGCCGATGCTCGGACGCATCAGATCCACGAGGCAGGTGACGAAGAGGCCGACTTTCATCTAACGATACAAGCCCTGCTTCGCCAGCCACGCCTGAATCACGTCGGCCACCTGATCGCTGTTTTTATCCATCATGATCATGTGTGAATTGCCCTTGATGCCGATCTGCGGCAGATTCACCACATCATAGCGGCCACCTGCTGCTTTCACTTGCTCAAGAAACGTCAGTTCGCGGGCGCGTATCGTCGGCCAGCGCGCATCTTCCTCGATGTAGTCGCCGTACACCGCAAGTATCGGCGTGTTTTTCAGATTACCCGCGAGCGCCGGGTTGCCGGGCGCCGCCGGTTCCACCAGCACCAGCGCCTTCACTTTATCGGGGCGCGCTTGCGCAACGATCTGTCCGAAGGATCCACTTTGCGAATGGATCAGCACCACGCACGGGCACACTTTATCGACGAGTTCGGTATAAGCGCGAATGATCGCATCGTCGGTCGTTACCCAGCGCGGCACGCCCTGCTTGGTGAAATTGTTGTAGCCTTCGGCGGGGAATTGGCTGCCGGGCTTTAACTTCATTTTCGCGGGATCACTGTTATAGGAACCCGGCCCGGCGCCGATGCGAAAGCGGTTGAACGGATCCTGCTTGGTAAGAAACAGCGGCTCGCCCTTGAACACATCAGGATACATCGCCCAGCCCGAGCGGCCGCGCTCTACGGCATCCGAGTTATAAACCGGCCAACCCTTTTTGATGAAGTAATTCATCCAGCCTTCACGGCCATCGGGCGTGGTTTCGTATGTCACGCCGGACAACCCGCCGCCGTGCCACATCAGCAACGGCAGCGTGCCGCGCTGATCCTGCGGAATAAAATATTGCACATACATCTGCTCGACCTGATACACGCCGTTCGGATCCACCTTCGCCGGCACGCCACCCGGTGTAAATACAACCTCTTTTATCGGCTTGCCGCTGATGGTGACCTCGCGGCCGCCGATGTGAAACGATCCCATCGACTTCAACGCGATAGGCGCTTGATTGGCGCAGCCGGCCAGCGCCGCAAAAAATGCTATCGACAGTAACTTGATTGCCTTCATGACGCCTCCTGGTTTACAACGTGAAATCGGCGCGCTTAATCTACTCGCGCCCCGCTATCCTTCACTACCTTGCTCCACTTCACGGCTTCTTTTTTGATGTGTTCGGCATATTGCTCCGGCGTGCTGCCGATGGGCTCGATACCGTCACGCAGCAGACGATCACGCAACTCCGGCACTTTCAGCACCTTGGCCACTTCGCTGTAAACGCGATCCACAATCGGCTTCGGCGTTCCGCCAGGGGCACAGATGCCCGCCCACGAAATCGCCTCAAAGCCCGGCAGCCCTTGTTCGGCGACCGTCGGAATATCTTTCAGCGTTGAAAACCGCTGCCCGCTGCTGATGCCCAGCACGCGCAGTTTTCCCGCCTGCACATGCGGCAACGAACTCACCGGTTGATCGAACATCAGCACGACTTGCCCGCCGATCAAATCACTCATGGCATTGCCCGTGCCTTTGTACGGCACGTGCGTCATGCTGATGCCGCTGGCCGATGCAAACAGCGCCGCCGAAAGATGCGAAGCGGTGCCCACGCCCGACGAGGCATAGTTGATTTGCCCCGGACGCGCTTTGGCGATAGCGATAAATTCTTTCACATTTTTTGCCGGCAGCGACGGATGCATGACAATGATGTACGGCAGCGAACCGGTCTGCGTCACGGGCGCGAGGCCTTTCTCAGGGTCGTACGGCAGCTTTGAATAAATAAACGGTGCAATCGCGAACACGCCCGTGGTGCAGGCATGCAGCGTGTAGCCGTCGGGCGCTGCTTTCGACGCAAGCTCGGCAGCGATGTTGCCGCCCGCACCAGGCCGATTTTCAACAACCACCTGCTGGCCGACATTTTTGGTCATCTCCTGCGCGATCAAGCGCGCCACAATATCGGTGGAACCGCCGGGCGCGAAGCCGACGAGGATACGTATCGTTTTGTTCGGATAGGTCTGCGCAAAAGCAGGCAAACCCGCACCAAGAATGCAAAAAATATTAAATAAAAACAAATACTTACGTTTCACGTGATTCTCCACACCGTTAATCGTTCACTCGTTTGCCCTCAAGCCATCCCTATCGGCTCTGCCAGCGGCGCAACGATCGCGCCGGGCCGCGCCCGCATCATATCGTGTAATTCTTGCTTCACATGGGCGTACCCCGGGTCATCAAACAAATTGTTCATCTCACCGGGATCGTTTGCCAGGTCGTATAACTCGCCCGCACCCGATTCGAGTTCGAACGTACACTTATGCGTTTTGGTGCGCACCGTGCGCAGCTTCAACGCCACACCGCAGCGCGACGGATGCACATGCCACTCGCTGTACGCCACATCGCGCGTTTCGGCGCCGCCGCGCAACAGCTTCACCAGGCTGCGGCTTTGCATTTCAGCAGGCTTTGCAACCCCTGCGGTTTCGTAAAATGTTGCTGCCAGATCGAGTGTGGATACCGGCTCCACCACCAACTGCCGGCTCGCGACACCCGGCCCGCGCGCCACCATCGTCACGCGCAGCAGGTCTTCGTACGGCGTCGGACCTTTTAAATACAAGCCGTGATTGCCCAAGAGTTCACCGTGATCGGTGGTGTAAATCACCAGCGTGTTGTCGGCAACGCCTGCGGCTTCGAGCGCGCTCATCATGCGCCCAACGTTGTGATCCACCTGCGAAATCATGCCGTAGTAGTTGGCCGTCATCTCGGCGAGTTGCGCGTCGCTTTGGTTAGGCACGCGTGAACCCTCCGCACGAAATTTCAGCATCACTGGATCGTCAAGCTGCGGTTTACCTTCCAGCGACGCTTTATGCCACCACGGCCTGCGTTCGAGATCGCGGGTACGGTGCTTCGGCAGCACCATGTCTTTCGGGTCATACATCAGGCTCCACGGCTCCGGGCAATCAAACGCATGATGCGGATCGGGAAACGATACCCAGGCGCAAAAGGGCTGATCTTTTTTACTGGCGTCATTGATCCAGCTAATCGCACGATCACCGATCCACGTGCTCGAATGCCAGGCCGCCGGCAATGCAGAGAACCACGTTTGCGCCGCACCGGTGCCCGCGCGCGTTTCAGCAGCCCACAGTTTGATGCCTTCCCCGTCAATACCACGCGACGAAAGCCAGCGTTCATAATGCCCCGCCGGTGGTTGCTCTAGCGGACGCGTGCGATGCAAATGCCCCAGCACATTCAACTCGCAATGCTGAAATCCCATGTACGGCCCGAACCAGTCGGGGCCGTATTGGGCCTGACTCTTGTTGCACTCCGGCGTACCCGTAGGCGCGAAGGTTGCCTTGGTCGAAAAATGCGCCTTGCCGATAAAGCCGGTTTGATAACCCGCGCGAGCGAGCGTACCCGCGAAACCGTTCTCTCCGACACGCGGATCGAGATCGACGCCGTTATCCCACACGCCGTGCGTGAGCGGCAGCATGCCGGTGAGTATCGATGCGCGCGAAGGCTGACAAACGAGGTTGGGTGTGATGCACGCCGAGAAGCGCGTGCCCTCCCGCGCAAGGCGGTCTATGTGCGGCGTCTTGATGTTTTTGTTTTCAAAGCCGTTGCAGTCGGCGCGCTGCTGATCGGAGGTGATTAGCAGGATATTGGGACGGGATTTATTCATGTTGTGCTCGCTATAAGAACTATGAGAAATTTATTTGCCGCAGGCGAACACAGACGACTTAAAAAATAAAACACGCGTTGCGTCGCTCATTGCACATTTCAGTCTGCCTTGGCGCCAGATTCCTTGACCAGCTTCGCCATGCGCACGAGGTCGGTGCGAATAATCGCCACAAATTCCTCTGGCGTATTGCCCACCGGATCCGCTCCGATACTGACCAGCCGCTTATTCACATCCGCGATCTGCAAGGCCTTAACGGATTCGTCGCGCAGGCGCGTGACGATCTCCCGTGGCGTGCCGGCCGGCAGCAGAAAACCGTTCCACGAACTCAAATCGTATCCGGGTATCCCGGCCTCGGCGATGGTCGGCACTTGCGGTGCACCGCGCGAGCGTTTCGCCGTCGTCACCGCGATCGCCCGCAACCGGTTGGTCTGCACATGCGGCATGGCTGCGGGCATGGCATTGAACATGATCGCGACATGACCCGCGACCAGATCATTGGTCGCCAGCGCACCGCCCCTGAACGGTATGTGGTTGAGTTTCACCTTGGCCATGCTGTTGAACATCTCACCGGCAAGATGGGCAGGACTGCCGCTGCCCGCAGAGGCGTAGTCAACTTGCCCGGCGCGCGCCTTGGCCAGGCCGATGAGGTCCTTGACGGAATGCACCGGCAGCGTGGGATGCACTACCAGAATATTGGTAAGCACAGCCACCACGGTGACCGGTGCGAAATCGCGCTCCGGCGAAAACGGCAGCTTGTAAATTGCCGCGTTGATGGCGTGCGTGCTGACATTACCGAACGCGATGGTGTAGCCGTCAGGCGGCGATTTTGCCGCGATCTCGGTGCCGATATTACCTGCTGCACCGCCGCGATTGTCGATAAAAATATTCTGTCCGAGGCTTTCCGACATGCGCTGCGTAACAATGCGTGCCACCACGTCGCTGGCGCCGCCGGCGGTAAACGGAATGATCAGGCGTATCGGCTTGGAGGGGTAGGCAGGCTGCGCGCCCGACGCCGGGGCATAGACATAGGCGCAGATTCCCGCAGCCAGCATCAGCGTGATGCGATGTGCCGCTCGCCGGAGGGAATGAAGAGAACATTGGAGTAGTGATTTATTCATGAGGCGCTCGTTGATGAGAACGCTATTGGCGGCGGATGGCGAATGGCGGATCGATAAAGGCAAGGTCACAGTCAAATGCATTTTAAACCACTGAAAGGATTTCACTTATTTAACCCAAGCTCAGTAAGCAAAGCACGAAACACCACTGCCTCGCGATCCAAAAACTCGCGCAACTTCGGCCCGGTCATAAAATTCGCGCGCCAGAAATTGCGATTGAGTTCGCGCCGCCATGCTTCGGATTCATTCACGCTGGCCAGCGCGCGCTCCCAAAACGCGATGTGTTCACGCCGCATATCTTTGGCACCGATCACACCGCGCCAATTGTTAAACACGGCGTCGAAGCCCTGTTCCTTCATCGTCGGCACATTCGCCAGCACACCCATTAATCGCTGCGGGCCGATGACCGCCAGCGCGCGCACGCGCCCGCCCGCGAGGAACGGCGGCATGTTAACCGCCGTACCACTGACCATGTCAATCTCGCCGGCGAGCATCGCAACGATGCCGTCGCCTGCAGATTTATACGGCACGAAGCGCCCTTTGCGCACGTCGGCGCCCATCGCCTTCCACGCCACGGCGGCGGCGGTATGCCCACCCGCGCCGATGCCGGGGCCGAAACCAATCGCTACCGAACCCGCATCGGCACGCAAACGATCACGCACATCCGCCATCGATTTCAGCGGTGAATCCGCGCGCACCACCAGCACAAAGTAATCTTCAAGCAGCAGCGCCAGCGGCGTTACGTCGCGATGACCCATGCTGTGCGCACCCGTTACCGGATTCGACACGAGGTTGGTGGTGCCAATGGAAATCGCATGCCCGTCGCTGCGTTCATTCAGATAATTCCACGCAATGCCGTTGCCCGCGCCAGGTTTGTTGATAACCACTACCGGCACCCCGATGGCGCGGGAGTCATCCCACACTTTTTGCATCAGGCGTGCGGTGAGATCGAGACTGCCGGCGGGCGAGGATGGCGAGATAAAGGCAACCGGCCGAGAGGGCTTCCACGACTGCGCGGCCGCCATCGGCGCGAACCACAGCAACACCAGCATGGACAGCCCTGCGACGACCGCATGTCGCGCGGGTAATCCGCGACGCTTAACATGACCAACGGTGTCATCGGCATTGACGTGGATGTCTTGCGTGATCATGTTTGGCACCTGCTCGGGTTCGGGTTCACGCGCGTAGTCTACCCGCCGCGAATCGCGGTGTCGCGCACTGACTTGATTCGCCCCTGCGGCCATGACAGAATGATTTTTCGGCAATAGCCGAAGGGGAGGCTTACGATGAGTTCACGCTTGATTTTCGGCTGCATAGTTTGGCTTTGCACCACAGCGATGGCGGCGTTCGCATCCAGTGCGCTAGGCGCCGATGCGGCGGCAAACGAACCGCGCGTCGCGCTGGTTATCGGCAACTCCGCATACAAGGTTGATCCGCTTAAAAACCCGGTCAACGACGCCGAGGACATGTCGAAGGCGTTGCAGGCGCTGGGGTTTCGCGTCACGCTCAGGAAAGACGCAACCTATCGCCAGATGATCGAAGCCATCGGCGAATTCGGGCGCGAACTCAAAAAAGGCGGCGTCGGATTGTTTTATTTCGCGGGCCACGGCGTGCAGAGCAAAGGCCGCAATTACCTGGTACCGGTCAATGCCAATGTCGCCAGCGAAGGAGAACTGGAGTTTGAGGCCATCGACGCCAACCGCATGCTCGCTGCCATGGACGACGCTGGCAACCGTGTCAATCTGGTCATACTTGACGCCTGCCGTAACAATCCGTTTGCGCGCAGTTTCCGCTCGGCGACGCGCGGCCTTGCACAGATGGATGCGGCCAAAGGCAGCTACGTGGCTTTTGCCACGGCGCCGGGATCGGTTGCCGCCGACGGCAGCGGCAACAACGGTTTATACACCGAACATCTTTTGAAAAGCCTGCGTGAACCCGACACCGACATTCATAAGGTGTTTACACGGGTAACTGCCGAAGTCTCCCGCGTCACCGGCGGCAAACAGGTGCCGTGGACAGCCTCATCGCTGACGGGCGATTTTGCGTTCAGAACACAGGTGGCCGTTGCGGCGCCGACGCCTCCCGCAGACCCGCGTGCGGACGACCGCGCTTTATGGGATTCGGTCAAAGACGCCAAAAACCCGGCGGAGCTGGAAGCCTATGTTGAAAAGTTTCCAAAGGGACTGTTCGTTACCGTGGCACGGGCGCGATTGAAGTCACTCGCGGCACAACCGCCCACGCAAGTCGCGATGGCGGCGCCAGCGTCCGCGCAACGATCATCAACAAATGCTGCCGTTTTTGCAGGCGAAGACACGGACTTTGGTGTGTCACCTACCAGTAGCCCGCGCCGCACACAGTTTCACGCGCCAACGCCATTGGAAATTCCCGGCGGAAAAACCATTCGCACTGTCGATTTGAAACCGCTGCTCGACAGTCAACCCAATGCTGTCGTGGTGGATGTCCTGGAATCGAAGGACAGAAGAACCACCATTCCAGGCGCGGTGTGGATACATGGTGCAGGCAGTGGATTCGGGTCCGCTGAAAAATCCCGATTCGTTTCCGCCATGGAAAAATTAACCAGTGGCGACAAGCGCAGGCCGCTGGTATTCCTGTGTCTCAACTCGCAGTGCTGGCTTTCCTACAACGCCGCTTTGCATGCCATCGAGGCGGGCTACACCAATGTCTATTGGTATCGCGGCGGCACCGATGCATGGCGCGGCGCCGGACATTCCATACGTTCGGTCACAGCGCACAACTGGTAACACAACTCCCTCGCATCACGCTCTGTATGTGAATTGCTATACTTGCCGAATCTCCAGTCTCCGGCAACAGCAATGAATCCTCCAAACATACTACTCATACTCGCCGACAACCTCGGCTGGGGCGAACTCGGCTGTTACGGCGGCGGCATATTGCGTGGCGCGCCGACACCGCACATCGACGCGCTGGCAGCCGAGGGGTTACGGCTGACCAATTTTAATGTCGAATCCGATTGCGTGCCGACACGCTCGGCACTGATGACGGGGCGTCATCCGATCCGCACCGGCGCGCTGCAATCGGTGCCCGCCGGATTACCGCAGGGAATCACGCCATGGGAAATCACGCTGGCACAATTGCTATCGGCGCAGGGTTACGCCACGGCGATTCACGGCAAATGGCATCTCGGCGACCGGCCGGGGCGTTATCCGACGGATCGCGGCTTTGATGAGTGGTACGGCATTCCACGCACCACCAACGAAAGCATGTTCACCAGCACGCCGGGATTCGATCCTGCCGTGGTGCCGATGCCGTATGTGATGGAAGCGCGGCGCGGCGAAGCGGCTAAGAATGTTGCGATTTACGATCTCGACATGCGCCGCAAGATCGATTCGCAACTGATCGAACGCAGCATCGATTTCATGCAGCGCCAAGCTAAAGCAAAGAAACCTTTTTTCGCGTACGTGCCGCTCACGCAACTGCATTATCCAACGCTGCCGCATCGCGACTTTGAAGGCAAGACCGGCACCGGGGACTTTGCCGATGCGATGGCGGAGATGGATGCCAGAGTCCATCAACTAGTTGTTTTTATTGAAAAATCCGGATTACGCGATAACACGATTCTTATCTTTGCCAGCGACAACGGCCCGGAGTTTCGTCGGCCATGGCGCGGCACCGCCGGCCCGTGGAGCGGCACGTATCACACGGCGATGGAAGGCGCATTGCGCGTGCCGTTCATCCTGCGCTGGCCGGGGCGCGTGCCCGCGCGCGTGTCGAATGAGATCGTGCATGTCACGGACATTTACACCACGCTGGCAAACATTGCCGACGCAAAATTGCCGGATGACCGCCCCATTGATGGCATGGATCAAAGTGATTTCTTTATCGGCAAAACCGAAAAATCCGCGCGCGAAGGATTCGTGTATTACATCAAGGACGAACTGCGCGCCGCGAAATGGCGCAACTGGAAAATGCACATGGTGTGGGAAACCGAACCCAACACCGGACCGATTCACTTGGAAACGCCGTGGCTGTTCAACCTCACGCAAGACCCGAAAGAAGAAACCGATACAGGGACCCAACACAGTTGGGCGCGCCGCCCGCTGCGCGTGCTGATTCAGGCGTTTCAGGAAAGTTTGAAGGCGCATCCGCCAATACCACCTGGCGTGGCGGATGATTATCAGCCGCGCGCAAAATAAATTACAGCCGGCCAGCCTCCCACGGAGAAGCACATGAAAGTAACCAAAATCGAAACCCTGCGCTGCGACGCCGGGTGGCGCCTGTTTTCGTTCCTCAAGGTGATGACCGATGACGGCATCGTCGGCTGGTCGGAATACAACGAGAGTTTCGGCAGTGCCGGACTGAGTTCGGTAATCGAGGCGCTGTCGCCGATTGTGATCGGCAAAGACCCGCGCGATATCGAACTCATCAACTGCCATCTGCGCACCCACACTGTGCAATCGCGCGGCGGCATCAACCGTCAGGCGGTGGCCGCGATTGAAAATGCGCTGCTCGACATCAAGGGCAAGGCGCTCGGCGTGCCGGTGTATGACCTGTTCGGCGGCGCAGTGCGCAAGCGCATACCGTGCTACTGGTCGCACTGCGGCAGTTATCGTGCCCGCTATCCTGAATTGCTCGGCGTGCCGCGCGTGTCAAGCTACGACGATCTGTCAAAGCTGGCCGAAGAAGTCAAACGCCGCGGCTTTGGCGCATGCAAAACCAATGTGATGATTCACGACGGCAAGACGCTGGCGGCGTACCGCCCCGGCTTTGGCGCGAGCAAGGGTTACCCCGAACTGAACTGGAACAACGATATTGTCGAAGGCGCTTACAAAACGGCCAATGCATTCCGCGAAGGCGGCGGCCCGTCGCTGGGCATCATGATGGATCTGAATTTCAACTACAAAACCGAAGGCTACCTGCGCATCGCCAAGGCGGTGGAGCCCATCGGCATGACCTGGCTGGAAATGGACACCCATGACCCGCAGTCGCTGGCGCTCATCCGCCGCAGCACCTCAACGCCCATCGCCTCGTGTGAAACACTGTGCGAGCGGCGCGATTTCAAACCGTTTTTCGAGGCCTACGCAATGGACGTGGCGATCATCGATGTGGTGTGGAACGGCTACATGGAATCATTGAAAATCGCGTCGATGGCCGAGGTGTATGAAATGAACGTTGCACCGCATAATTTTTACGGCCACCTGTCGAGCATCATGTCAGCGCACTTTTGCGCGGCTGTGCCCAACATGCGCATCATGGAAACCGATGTGGACGCCGTGCCGTGGCGCGACGAACTGGTGGACATTCCGCCGGTGATCGAGAACGGCGAATTCGTGCTGTCGTCACGCCCGGGCTGGGGCGTAGAAGTCAATGAAGCTGCGGTGCGGGCACATCCGCCGAAGTGAGACCCGTCATTCCCATCTGCGCGGGAATGACAGTGTTTTTGATACCGCGTACACGAACTGGATGGACGCTTCAGTTACTTCTCGCTCCAGCCGCCACCCAGCGCCCGCACCAGATCAGCCACCGCCACGCGTTGCGCGCGCAGCGCATCAAGACGGTTCAATTCCGCCGCCAGCAGGTTACGCTCGGCATCAATCACTTCCAACTGGCTGACGAGGCCGTTCTCATAGCGAATGCGCGCCAGCCGCAACGCGTCGCGCAGCGCGACGCCGCGCGCGGTCTCGGCTTCAAAAATTTCACGTGAGCGCGTTTGCGCGGAAAGCGCCTGCCGCACCTCACGAAACGATTCCTGAAGGGTTTTTTGATACTGAGCGAGTGCCTGCTGCTCGCGCGCCTTGACCGCTTCGATTTCGCTTTGCAGCCTGCCTGCCTGAAAAATCGGCTGCGCCAGCGCGAACGCCAACTGCCAGATACGCGCGGGGCCGGAAAACAGATCGCCGAGCGCGCCGCTCTCGCTGCCCAGAAAACCGGTCAAGGCGATGCGCGGGAACAGCGAAGCGCGCGCGACGCCGATACGCGCGTTCGCGGCAATCAACCGTTGCTCGGCTTGAACAATATCGGGGCGCCGCAACAGCAAATCCGAGGGTAAGCCTTCGGGCACTACCGGCGGCGGTCCATTGCCCGTAGTGCGATCGGCACTGCGCTGCACCGTCGATTCGGTGATCGCGCGCGGGCTGCGGCCCAGCAGCACGGCCAGCGCAAGTTCTTCCGACGTGCGGCTGCGCTCAAGCGCGGGCAGTTGCGCCCGCGCGGCTGCCACTTCGGCTTCGAGCTGCCGCAACTGAAAATCACCGATCAAACCCACGCCATGACGCACACGCTGCATGCCCAGATTTTCCTCGCGCAACGCCAGCGAACGTTGCGTCGCGGCCAGTTGTTCATCCAGCGCCATCAGCGTGAAGTAACGGCTCACCACATCCGACACCAGCGTGATGCGTATCGTTTCTTGCGCTGCTTGCGTGGCGAGCAGTTCCGCGCGCGCCGCGTCACCCGCGCCGCGCCGCCGTCCCCATAAATCGAGTTCGTACGCCACGTTGATTTGCGCGCGATAACTATTGCGTTCAATCGCGTTTGCGGGAATCGGCAGCGGTGAACGCTCGGATGAACGCGTGCGGTCACGCTGCGCTGTAGCATCTATCGACGGATAACGCAGTGAATCGGCCGCGCGCGACAACGCGCGCGCTTCATCCACGCGCGCCGCCGCCAGCGCGAGATCGCGGTTGTGTTCGAGCGCTTCGCCCACCAGCGTGTCGAGCGCGCTATCGCCGTACAGCGTCCACCAGCGTTCGCCGGGAACGACCGCCGGCGACGCGCTTTTTCCCGCCACGCCTGCCCACGCTGCAGGCAAATCCACGTTGGGCCGCTCGTACGCTGGATGCGTCTTACAACCTGCCATCATTACAACCAAAGGTAAAATTATCAATAAAAACAAATACTTAATTTTACTCATCTTATTCACCCTGCACTTTGGCCACGGGATGATGGTGCGCAGTCGGCACGGCACGTTGCGCCGCCTCGCGATGATGCTGCACTTCGTCTTCGATCTCCTTCGTCGAACGCGTATCAGACAGCTTGCGATCCACAATCAGTTTGTAAAACCACGGAATAAAAAAGATCGCGAGAAACGTCGCTGCCAGCATGCCGCCCATCACACCGGTGCCGGCGGAAAGTCGCGCGCCCGCGCCTGCGCCAGAGGACAGTGCGAGCGGCAATACGCCCAGAATAAAAGCAAGAGAGGTCATCAATATCGGCCTAAAACGCAACCGTGCAGCTTCAATGGCGGCGGCAGCGGTCGAAAACCCTTCGTGCTTTTTGAGCACTGCGTATTCAACAATCAAAATCGCGTTCTTTGCCGCAAGACCGAGCAAGGTCACCAGGCCGATCTGAAAATACACGTCATTGGTAAATCCGCGCAGCCACACCGCCGCCAGCGCGCCGAAGGTGCCGAAAGGCAGCGCCAGCAACACCGATAGCGGCAGCGACCACTTGTCGTACTGCGCGGCAAGAATCAAAAACACCATCAGCGCCGCCAATCCCAGCGCGATCACCGAGGTGCCGCCCGAACGTTTTTCCTGGAACGAGGCGCCGCCCCAGTCGAAGCTGAACTCCGGCGGCAGCGTTTCGCGCGCAATTTTCTCCATGCCGGCTATCGCCTCGCCCGAACTGTAGCCGGGCTTTGCCGAACCGAAAATCTTTACCGACGGCAGATTGTTAAAGCGACCAAGGGAATCCGGCCCTGCCGAAAAACTCACTTTGGCGAGGGACGACAGCGGTACCATGTCACCTTTCGCCGAACGCACGTACATCGCACCGACATCGTCGGGCCGCTTGCGGTACGCCGGATCGGCCGACATCAGTACCTGCCAGGTGCGGCCATACTTGTTGAAATCGTTGACGTAGGCGGTGCCCAGTGTCGCCGCCAGCGTGCCGTAAAGCTCATCCAGCGATACGCCCGCCATCTTGGCTTTTTCGCGGTCGGTCTCGACGAAAAGCTGCGGCGTATTGGCGCGCCACAACGTGTTGACCTGACCGAACATCGGGTCTTTCTGCACCGCGCCCAGCAATTGTTGCGTCACTTCCGACAGGCGCGCCGCGCCACCCTCGCCGCGATTTTGCAAATAGAACTCAAATCCGCCGGCGTTGCCCAGGCCAAAAATCGGCGGCGGGCCAAAAGCCAGCACCAATCCTTCCTTGATATGCCCGGTCTTCATGAAAAATTCGCCCACCAGTTGTGGTGTGGTTTCCTTGCGTTCGTCCCAATGCTTTTGGGTGACGAAGATGGTCGCCGCGCTGTTGCGGAAACTGCCGCCGAGAAAATCCATGCCGGT
Source organism: Burkholderiales bacterium (assembly GCA_040081205.1). GTDB lineage: Bacteria > Pseudomonadota > Gammaproteobacteria > Burkholderiales > SG8-41 > UBA5216. The sequence goes on from JBEBHE010000005.1 coordinate 19,184, forward strand.
GAATGCCACAGCGTTTTCATTCGCAGGATTCGATTTGATTATCTCAACGACCTCGCGCACCACCTTGTCGGTGCGCTCCAGCGTCGCGCCATCCGGCAGGAACACCGCCGCAATGTAGTAACCCTGATCTTCGTCCGGCACCAGCGAGGTGGGCGTGGCACGCCACAACCCCGCTGTCAGCGCCACCATGCCGATAAACAACACCAGCGCCACGCCGCCACGCCGCAGCATCCACGTCACGCCATCGACGTAGCGCCCGGTGATACGGTGAAACAGATCGTTGAACCAGCGGAAGAATCGACCCGGCTTCTTGTGTTCGCGTTTCAAAATCAGCACGCACAGACTGGGCGTCAGTGTCAGCGCCACCAGACCCGAGATGACCACCGCAATGGAAATCGTCACCGAGAACTGGCGGTACAGTTCGCCGGTCAAGCCACCCAAAAACGCGATCGGCACGAACACCGCGCACAGCGTCAGCACAATGGCGATCACCGGACCGGTAACCTCGCGCATCGCCTTGATCGCCGCTTCGCGCGCATCGACATGTTCCTCGTGCATGATGCGCTCCACGTTCTCCAGCACCACAATCGCATCATCCACCACGATACCAATCGCCAGCACCATGCCAAACAGTGTCAGCGTATTGATCGAGTAGCCGAGCAACATCAGCCCCGCGAAAGTACCGATCAGCGACACCGGCACCGCGGCAAACGGAATCAGCGTCGCGCGCCAGTTCTGCAAAAACAGAAACACCACCAGAAACACCAATGCCATCGCTTCGGCCAGCGTGATCACTACCTCGCGTATCGACACTTTCACAAAACGCGTGGTGTCGTACACCACCGAATGCGCGAAGCCCTTGGGAAACCGTCCCGATAGCTCGGTCATGACGGCGCCCACGCGATCCGCCGTGGCCAGCGCGTTCGCACCCGGCTGCAGGAAAATGCCGACCAGCGTGGCCGTCTTGCCGTTGACGCGCCCCAGAAATTCGTAGTCCTTGGAGCCCAGTTCGACCCGCGCTACATCCTTCATGCGCAAAATCGATCCATCTGCATTGGCGCGCACCACGATGTTTTCGAATTCTTCGGGCTCGGCGAGCCGTCCTTTGGTGGTGATGGTATAGACGAGTTCCTGCGGACCGCCCGTCGGTGACTGGCCGATTTTGCCGGCGGCAAACTGCGCGTTCTGTTCGTTCAGCGCCTGAATGAGATCGGAAGGCGTGAGCTTTAGTTGCGCCAGACGGTCGGGGCGCACCCAGATGCGCATGGCGTAATCCTTAGCACCAAAGATCTGCACGTTGGTGGTACCGGGGACGCGTTTCAAGGCGTCCAGCACATTCAACGTCACGTAGTTCGAGGTAAAAAGATCGTCCCGGCTGCCGTCGGGCGATGTGAATGCGATCACCTGCAGAAACGACGATGAGCCTTTTTCGACGGTGACGCCCTGCCGGCGCACTTCCTGCGGCAGGCGCGGCTCGGCCTGCTTGACGCGGTTGTTGACGTTGAGCGCCGCCTTGTCCACGTCCGCGCCGATCTCGAAGGTGACCTGGATTTCAACCACGCCGCTGGCGGCAGAAGTCGAACTCATATAGAGCATGTTCTCGACGCCGTTGATCTGATTTTCGAGCGGCGCCGCCACGGTCTGTTCGAGTACCGCGGCCGATGCGCCGGGATACACCGCGCGCACCGTCACCACCGGCGGCGCGATTTCAGGATACTGCGCAATCGGCAGCACACGTATAGCCGCCAAGCCTGCGATGACGATAAATATCGACAACACGGCCGCAAAAATAGGCCGGTCTATAAAAAAGCGTGACATCATGGTGTTCTCACGCCTTTATTTTTTGGGGGTGGCGGGCGCAGACTTACCGTCGCCCTTGCCGTCGGGTTTGGCTTCAGATTTATCGGCGTTTTTATCTGCGGATTTCCCCGCAGGCTTATCAGCAGGCGTGCCAACCTGCACCGGCGCACCGGGACCAATTTTCATCACGCCATCGACAATCACACGCTCGCCCGATTTGAGACCGCTGTTAATGACCCAGCCGTCGTCCGCCCACGCGCCAACTTCCACCGGACGCGCCTCGGCTTTGCTGTCCGCACTCACCACATAAACGAATTTACCCTGAGGACTTTCCAGCACCGCGCGTTGCGGCACCACAATAGCCTGCGGGCGCATGGCGCCGTCGAGAATCAGACGCACAAACTCGCCCGCTCGTAATATATGGTTTTTATTACTAAATTCTGCGCGGGATTCCGAAGTCCCCGTCTGCGTGCTGACGCGCACATCGGTGAAATTAAGCGCCCCCACGCCATCGTACAAGCTGCCATCGGCGAGCTTGACGCGCGCCTGAAATTTGCGGTCCGCGGGCATTTTCAGCCGCCCCAATTCCACGTCCCGGCGCAATGCCAGATGTTCGCGATCAGAGACGCCGAAAATCACATACATCGGGTCGGTCTGGGTCACCGTGGTAAGCAATACGTTCGGCCCCGACACCAGCGCACCTTCGGAAACCGCGGCGCGGCTTGCGATACCACCAATCGGCGATTCGACGCGCGTGTACGACAGATTGAGCCGCGCTTCATTCACCCGCGCGCGCAAACTTTTAACTTCTGCCTCCGCCACCTGCTCGGCGGAAGTGGAATCATCCAGCTCTTTCTGGCTTACGGCGCGCGCTTCAAGCACCGGCTTTAACCGCGCGACTTCACGTTTCGCCTGCGCCAGGCGCACATCGGCCACCGACAAATCGGCCTCTGCCTTCGCAAGCGCCACCTGAAACGGCGCCGGATCAATGGTAAATAGCGATTGCCCGCGACTGACTGCGGCGCCTTCGCGGTAACTGCGCTGCATGAGTATGCCGGTCACGCGCGCACGCACTTCGACTTCGCGAAACCCCGCTGTCTGCGCAACGTATTCGTAACGCACCGGCACGTCGCGTTGCTCGGTAGTAATCACCGATACCGGCGCTGGCGGAAAACCGCCGCCCGGCGGACTCCCGGCGGGTTTGTTACACCCTGCCAACAGCGCAGACAGCACGACCAGACACGTCAACGCGGCCTTCTGTCTTTGAAGGAATGGGGATTGGTGCGTCATGATCTGCAACCTGTGGAAGGAATGTGGACAAAAAGTATACAAACAAACGATTACGGCCATTTTACATACAGTCTTGAATGTATGTAAAGCACAAAAGTGGTAAACTTATCCCCCATCAGGTGTGTGGGTTATGTATTTGGGATATTGAATCTACGTCTTAAACGGGAACATCAGTGGTTAGACGCACCAAGGACGAGGCACTCGAAACCCGGCATCGCATACTCGATGTAGCGGAGCGCGTTTTCAGCGAACGCGGCGTCACGCGCACATCGCTGGCGGATATTGCCAAGGCCGCAGGTGTCACACGCGGCGCGGTGTATTGGCATTTCACCGACAAGGCCGATCTGTTCTGCAATATGTTCGCCCGCGTCACCATGCCCATGGAGTCGCCTGCCTGCCAGACCGATCATCGTGCCGCCGCCGATCCGCTCGCCAGCATACGCGCCATGATGATCGGCATATTGCGCTGGACGTCGGAAGACCCGCAGGCGCGCCGCGTGTTTCATATCGTTTTCCACAAGTGCGAGCACGTCGATGAAATGGAACCGGTATGGCAACGCATCAACGAAATGCGCGCCGGTTGCCTGCGGCAAATCGAAGATGGACTACTCGCTGCGATGGAAAAAGGGCAGTTGCCACGCACACTGGATGCGAAGCAGGCCGCCATCGGATTGCGCGCGCTGCTGGATGGACTGATCAGCAACGGGGTGCTGGATCCGGATTATCACCCCGTTGCCCATGACGCCGACCGGCTGGTTGACTTGTTCCTCAACGCGCTGCAACCCAACGCACTGCCGGCGCCACGCACCGTCAAGCGACGCGTAAAAATCGCCGCATGAATAATCCTTAAGAAAAACCCATGGCCCATCTAACCGGCAATATTGCGTTAAGCCGCCCGGAAATCGCCTCGCTGGTGTTCATGGCAGTGGCGCTGCCGTCGGTGATCAAGCTGCATCTGCTGCCGGCGTTGTTCGCGGGTCTGCTGGTGCATGAACTGGTGCATATGATGGCGCCGCGCATGTTCGGCGTGGATCATCCCGGTCGCGCCAAGATCGTGGCGCTGACGCTGCTGCTCACGCTGATTATTCTGGTGATCGGCGGCGCGATCACGGGGACCATTCTGTTCCTGCGCAGCGACGCGGGCAGCCTGTCGGTGCTGCTGGAGAAAATGGCGGAGATTCTCGACAAGGCGCGCGATACGCTGCCGGCGTCGATGCAGGAATGGATACCTATCGACGCCACGGATCTGAAAGATCAACTCGTGGCCTGGCTCAGAGCGCACGCCAACGAAGTCAAAGCCATGAGCGGCGAAGTAGGACACGGCCTGGTGTATGCGCTGATCGGCATGGTCATCGGCGCGCTGATTTCCTTGCGCGAAGCGCTGCCGGGGCAAACGCCGGGACCGCTGGCGCGTGCGCTGTCGCAATGCACGGCACGGCTTGCGGATGCGTTTCGCCGCGTGGTGTTCGCGCAAGTGCGCATCTCCGCATTGAATACCCTGCTCACCGCGATTTACCTCGTCGCCGTGCTGCCAATGTTCGGCGTGCATCTGCCGCTGACCAAAACGATGATCCTGATCACGTTTCTAGCGGGACTGTTGCCCGTGCTGGGCAATCTGATTTCTAACGCAGTGATCGTGGTAATCAGCTTGAGTTTTTCGCTGCACGCAGCCATCGCTTCACTGGCGTTCCTGGTGATTGTTCACAAGCTCGAATACTTCATCAACGCGCGCATCGTCGGCTCGCAGATACAGGCCTCGGCGTGGGAACTGCTGCTGGCGATGGTGGTGATGGAGGCCACGTTCGGACTGGCGGGCGTGATCGCCGCGCCGGTGTTTTATGCATATCTGAAATCGGAACTAACGGGGCGCGGCTGGGTATAAACGATTGGCGATTGACGATCGGCAATAGCGATCTGACTACCGTACCATCCACGGCTTGAAATAATCCGTGCGGTCGGCGGAATACACGACCAGATGCTTCACTTTCTTGTCGTGCAGTATATGCAGCGTCACGTCGTCGCCCGCTTCGCCGCTCGACCACAGGCGCTCGTAAAACTCGCTCTGATTGCCGATGGAGTGGCCAGCCACGCCGAGCACGATGTCGCCGCGCTTCACCCCTGAACGATCCGCCGGGCCATCGGCCAGAGTGCGCGTCACCACCACATGCCCCTCGATATCTTCGGTATAAATACCCAGCCACGGCCGCGCAGGCGCTTGCCGCCGTCCGTGCGCAATCAAATCGTCGAGTATCGGATCCAGCAAATTTATCGGAATGAACATGTTGCCGGGAAACGCAGCCCCGATGGCAAGCGTGTCGCTCACCCACAACGATGCAATGCCCAGCAAATGGCCGTCGTCGTCCAGCAACGCGGCGCCGCTGTGTTCGCCGCGCGGCGGCGCGGTAAAAATCGCGTCGTCAATCATGTATTCCCACCAGCCGGTAAAACGGCGGCGCGACGACACGCATGCTGGGGAAACACCACCGGCATCGGCGTGCGCAGCGATGCGCACGCTTTGCAGGGTTTTCAGTTTTGACGAATCGCCGCGCTTCAAAGGCTGCGTCGCCACACCCGCCGATGCGCGCAACAATCCGAAGCCAGTGGCGTGATCGAAACCGACGACACTCGCGGGAAACACCCGGCCATCCGGCGCCATCGCAAGGATGGAGCCCGCCTCGATAATCAGGTAGCCGACCGTCAGTATCAGCCCGCTGGCATCGATCACCACGCCGGTGCCTTCACGCTCCGCGCCCAGCGTGGCGGCGCTGCGCGCGTCCGCTATCGCCTTGATACTGAGTTTGACGATGCCGTCGGGCAACGCGTCGCTGCGGCCCGCTTTGGTATAGGGCGCATTGACCGCGCGCCACGTCGAAAGCGCGACGCTGAAAAAAGACGGGGAATGCAATGGCGGGTTCAATTGAGTGCCTCGTATCGTACATCCACAATGTCAATCTGCCGCGCGCCTGCCGGTGTGCGCAGCGAAACCGTATCACCCGCGCTGTGCTTTATCAACGCGCCGGCTATCGGGGAAATCCAGCTCACATGACCGCGCGCGGTGTCCACCTCATCGAGACCGACGATGGTGATGGTGTGTTGCTCGCCCGCGTCGTCAACGTAGTCCACCGTGGCGCCGAAAAAAATCTGATCCGTGTCACCGCGCACCGCAGGATCAACCACTTCCGAGTTGTCGAGCCGGCGCGTGAGATAACGAATGCGCCGGTCGATTTCGCGCAGGCGCTTCTTGCCATACAAATAGTCGCCGTTCTCGGAACGGTCACCATTGCCCGCCGCCCACGACACCACCTTCACCAATTCCGGGCGTTCGACGTTGAGCAAGTGCGTCAACTCGGTCTTGAGCCGCGTATAACCGCGCGGCGTCATGTAATTTTTGACGCCACGCGGCAGCGGCGACACGTCTTCGTCATCGTCGATGTCCTGGACCGTGATAACGGGTGCGGCGGCAGATTTCATTTGTATAGTTTATCGAAATTGGCGCTTATCAGACAGCACTTCTGCATTAGAATTCCCTGACCGCCACGCCTCATACTCCACACCTCGCACCTCACATGCTTGACGAACACGTCGTTTTTGTCGATCTGGAAACTACCGGCGCCACGGCCACCCATGATCGCATCACGGAAATCGGCATCATCGAGGTCAATCAAGGCCGATTGATCGGCGAATGGTCCACGCTGGTCAATCCGGAGATGAGCATTCCACCGATGATCCAGTCGCTCACCGGCATTACCAATACGATGGTCGCACTCGCGCCGTCGTTTGCGGAAATCCAGCGCGAGGTGTTGCAACGGCTGGAAGGCAAACTGTTTGTCGCGCATAACGCGCGCTTCGATTACGGGTTTCTCAAAAATGAATTCCGGCGCTGCGGCATCACATTCAATGCGCGCGTGTTATGCACGGTAAAACTGTCGCGCAAACTGTATCCGCAACACCCGCGCCATAATCTCGACACACTGCTCGAACGACACGGATTGGATTGCGAGGCGCGCCATCGCGCGCTGGGCGATGCCAAGGTGTTGTGGTTGCTCGCGCAGAAGTGGGCCGCGGAGCATGGGCCGGCACTGGTGCAATCGGCGGTCGATGTGCTGGTCAAATCGCAAAGCGTGCCGGCGGGCTTGCCCGACCTTGCGTTTGACAATATTCCGCAAGCCCCTGGCGTGTATTTTTTCTACGGCGATAACGATGTCGTACTGTATGTCGGCAAGAGCGTCAATATGCGCTCGCGCGTGATGTCGCACTTTTCAGGCGATCATCGTGTCAACAAAGACATGCGAATCGCACAGCAAATCAAACGCATCGACTGGAAACAAACAGCCGGCGAACTGGGCGCGCTGCTGCTGGAGTCCCGCCTGGTAAAGCAACTGGCACCGGTGCATAACCGCCAACTGCGCCGCCATTCGCAGTTGTGCGCATGGCATTGGCGTGACGATGACAGCGAAAGTGCGCCGCGGCTCGCCACCGCCGCCGATATCGATCCTGCGCATTTTGGAGACTTATACGGACTATTCCGTTCCCGTGCCACGGCAATCGAAGCGCTGCGTGAAATCGCCGCGACGCACGGTCTGTGCAATATTCTGCTCGGCATGGAAAAGCGCGAAGGAAGTTGTTTCGCGTATCAAATCAAGCGTTGTCACGGCGCCTGTGTCGGGCTGGAATCGCGTGCGCAACACGCGCTGCGTCTGAAACAGGCTTTGGTCTCATTGCGCACATTGCCGTGGCCTTACGGCGGACGCATTGCGGTTCGCGAAATGGCTGCCGACGGCGAGACCGCCGAGCTGCACATCCTCGATCGCTGGTGCCATCTGGGCACCGTGCGCAGTGAAACCGAGTTGCATGACCTCATCGACAGCGAAGGCGGCACGACACCAGCCTTCGATGTAGACACCTACAAAATACTCAAACGGTTTTTGGCGAAACCGCCGCACGGCACGAAAATTATCCGTCTTGCGGCTTGAATGTCGTGAAACGGATGACGTCCGGCTTATTGTAAATTGGGACCCGACAACGCATCGGCCACCGCTGCCGCGCGGCGATCGATCGATAAATACATACTGAAAAACCACGGCTCCGCCGTCAGCAGTCGCGGGCCCGCGCGCGCGCGCAACGCCGCGTATGCAGCCTGTCCGTCACGCAATATCAGTTCTCCGCCGGCGCTTTTGATCGCGGCCTCGCCTGCATAGGTCTTGCCGTACGATCCCGGTGCGGCATCGCCGAGCGACGTAAGCTGCGGCGTGAACTGCGCGGCAACGTGGGTAATATCGTGATCCGTTCCGCGCATTTCCAGCGTCACTTCAGGCGTGCGCACCCGATAGCCGCTGTTGCGCCCTCTGGCAATGGCACCGGTAATGACACGCAGCGATCCATGCGCCAGCGCCAGCGTTGCAAAATTCTGCAGCGCCTCGCCGTTGGCGGTAAATCGATACGCCTCAATGCGCACCTCCGTTGACGGACGCACCGTAATCTTTGCTCCGTCGAGCAGCGACAACACCGCCCATGACTTCTCGCCAGTGCGCACGGTATCGCCCTCGTCCAGATCAAGCCCGTAACGCAAACCGCACTCCTGTTTGCCCGAAATGACGTTGACCTGCCCTTCCACGGTCATCACGATGCCGACGAGCGCGTTCGCCGGCATTGCTGTCAACGCCATCAACGCGCCCAGCAGAATGAATCTGATATAACGCTTTTGCATCATGCAATGATAACCCGCTTTGGCGTGCCCGCACCGGGCTGCCACCGTCCGTGCTTGCGTGGTCCCGCCATCGCGGTAAACTTGCGCCGAACCGGCCGTCAATGATCAATAACAACGAGGAGAGCTTCATGATATTTGCCATTCGCGCCCTGCTGGCGGGATGCGGGCTTGCCTGCACGTTATCCGCCCACGCGCAAAACGCGCCGAATTATCCCGCCAAGCCGATACGCTTCATCATTCCGTTTCCGCCCGGAGGGCCCACTGATTTGATGGGACGCACCGCCGGCGACCGTCTGGCACGCGCATGGAATGTTCAAGTCATCGCCGACAATCGCGCCGGCGCGGGCGGCAACATCGGCACCGAACTGTGCGCGAAATCACCGCCGGATGGTTACACGATGTGCATGATGACCGTTGCGCAAGTGATCTCGCCGGCAGTCTATAAAAAACTGGCCTTCGATCCGATTCGGGATTTCAGCCACATCACGCTGATGGCGATGCTGCCCAGCATGCTCACCACGCATCCCGCGTTACCGGTTAAAACCGTCAAGGATGTGATTGCACTGGCGAAGACAAGCCCCGGTCAATTGACCTACGCATCGACCGGCAACGGCACCAGCCCGCACATGCTGATGGAAATGTTCAGCGCCATGAGCGGCGTAAAAATGGTGCACGTGCCATACAAGGGCCAGGCACCGGCGGTCGTGGATCAGATCGCCGGGCAGATTCAGCTTGCGTTCAACACCGCGGCGACGGTTATTCCCTACGCGCAGGCAGGCAAATTGAAAGCGATTGCGATTTCCACCAAAGAGCGGTTTCCGCCGATGCCCAGCCTGCCGACGGTGGAAGAAGGCGGCATCAAGGGTTTCGACGGTAGTTCGTGGCAATCGGTAGTGATGCCCGCGAACGTGCCGCGCGAGATCGTCGCCAAGGTATACCAGGAGCTATCCGCGATGCTGAAATCGCAGGAAGTGCGCGATCGTTTTCTCGCGCAAGGCGCACTCGCGTCAGGCATCGCGCCGGATCAATTCACCGCGTTCGCCAAACTTGAAATGGACAAGTGGGCCAAGGTTGCGAAGTTTGCCAATATCCGGCTCGACTGACGCCACTGCGCTGGCGAACGGCAACGGCTTTCGCGCCTGGCGTACGCAGGACGGTATCACGCTGGAATTTCCGGTGCTGCGCACGCCAGTGGTGGCTTTGAGCCTGGGGATATTTGCGCTGCTGTGCGGCTTGATGCCGGCGCTGGGATTGTCCGCGCTACTGCCGCTGGAAACCGGCAATGCTGCCGCGATGTTATCGCTGGCACTGATCGGCGGGCTTGCGGCGCCGTTTATGCTGGCAAGCGTTGTTTTTGCGATGCTCGCCATCTACCTGCTGGCGAATTCATTGCGCGTTGACATCACGGCCCAAAGCATACGCACCGAGCGGCGCGTCTTCGGACGCATCACACGCGTGCGCGAGATAACGCGCGCCGACCTGTCGGATATCGAACCGCGCATCGGCGCGCGCTACCAAAATGTATTCAGCGCCACGCCGCGTTATAGTCTGGTTGCGCGCCATGGCACTGCACGAGGTGGCGATGTTGTGGTTGCGGAAGATCTGGCCGGCCAGGCACTCATGGCTGACATGCGCACACTCATAGGCGCGGTGATTGGAATAAAAATAAATCAATAAAAACAAATAGTTAAAACATCATGACACTGATAACCTTATCAGAAGAAACCCAGGCACGCATCGATCTCACCGCGGCGTTGCGTAGCGCTGCGCGCATGGGTTTGGGCGAAGGCATCTGCAATCACTTCAGTGTTGCGCTGCCGGGCAAGCCGGGAAACTTTTTAATTAACCCGCAGGGATTTCACTGGTCGGAAATCACGCCCGCCGATCTGGTAGTAGTCGACGCGCAAGGCCGCAAGGTGTCGGGCAAACACAGCGTCGAGCCGACGGCATTTTTTATTCACAGCGCGATTCATCGCGGCAACGCCAACGCGGCATGCGTGATGCATACGCACATGCCGCACGCGACAGCGCTCACCGCAATTCAAAGCGGACGCCTGGAATGGGCGAGTCAGGTTGCGCTCAAGTTTTATAATCGCGTCGCCTATGACGAAAACTACCAGGGCCTCGCGCTCGACGATGCCGAAGGCGAACGCCTATGCCGCGCATTGGGGACTGCCGACGTGCTGTTTCTCGGCAATCACGGCATCATCGTATGCGGGCCAACCGTATCGGCCACCTTCGACGACTTGTATTACCTTGAACGCGCGTGCATGCAGCAAGTACTGGCGATGGGCACGGGCAAGCCGTTGCGCATCGTGCCCGACGCCATCGCCGCCAAAACCGCACACCAGATGAATGGAGAAAGCCAGCAGGCCACGTTGCATCTTGAAGCACTGAAACGACTGCTGGATCGCGATGAACCGGGTTGGTCGCGGCTGGATTGACGCCCCACCCCCATCCCAGCCTTCTGCTAAGCTACAAGTGTTCCCTTGCCCCTGATGGGGAAGGAGACTCTGGGCTACGGAAAGCATTGCAGCAAAGGAGACGAATTATGCCTGTCGATACTGAAGCGTTGCGCGCTGCCATCAGCGATACAGCGCCGCCGTTTGATTTAAAAAAAATCGGCCATGTGGTGCTGATGGTCACCGACCTGAAACGTTCGGTGGCGTTTTACACCGGCGTGCTGGGATTCAAGGTGTCGGATATTTACGGCGACGACATGATGCCCGGCGGCATGGTTTTCATGCGCTGCAATCCAGACCATCACGGGGTGGCGCTGATCGGCGGCGCGCTGGGGCCATCGCAAAAGCGTGAAATGCACCACATGGCGTTCGAGGTCGGCTCGCTCGACGAAGTGTTCCGCGCGCGCAAGCATCTGCGCGAGAGCGGCGCGACCGTCCTGTTTGACGGACGCCGCCGCGCCGGCGTGCAGATTGCGGTGGAGTTTCTCGATCCCGACGGCCACAACCTCGAAATCTACTGGGGACTTGATCAGGTCGGCACCGATGGCATTTCGCGCCCGAAAGAACAATGGCGCGGCGCGAAATCGCTGGAACAAGCCATCGCGAATCCGCCGCCGGGGCAGACGCCGACGGTACACGATACGTCGCTACTGCAACGAACGTAGTGCGCAGCGTTTCAGGGCTACCGTTTAGTGCCGCAGTTTAGTGCCGCCGTTTAGTGCAACACCAGCGGTTGCCCCATCAGCACATCAAAGTTACCCAGGAACTCATCGATGTGTTCCGGAGAGGCATCTTCGGCGATCACGCCGTTGATGGACTGGGCGAACTTCTCGCCCACATCACCGTGCAAGAAGGTGCTGCGGCGACCGTGCTTGTCCACCAGCTCGAAACCGCGCCGGTCGGCAAACTCGACCACGTAGTAGTTATCGCTGTTATAGACCACGTTCATAAACCACCTCCTTCTAACGTCAATTGAGCCCTCCAGATCCTATAACGCACCAGCCGGTACTTCGGTTACGGCTTGATAACCAACCATCCTTAATCACCACAAGAACCGCATGGACAATGGCCGGAACACAGCCATAGGTCTGATTTCGGGGTGCTAACCGGGTTTTCAAGTCCTGCGGCGCCATTGCGAGATCGCAATTCCCAGCAAAATCAGCGCCAGCGCGATATAGGCGTGCAGGCCGGGCGTTTCGCCGAGCAGCGCCACGCCCAGAAACACCGCCACCGCAGGGCTCATATAGTTGACCAGCGACATGAAGGTCGGCCCGGCTGAAGCGATCAGCCTGAAGTACACCACCGTCGCAATCGCCGTCGGACCGACGCCCAGCCACAATATCGCCCACAGTGATGCCGCACTGGCCTGCATTTGCCATTGCCGATCGACAAGAAGCGCTACTGGCAGCGCAATCACACTGGCGATCAACAGCATCGCAGTGGACGCCACCAGCACGTCATCGCCGCGCGCGAGGATACGCGTCAGCACGCTGTTGCCGGCATAGCACAATGCGCCGAACAAAATCGCCAGTTGCGACAACGTCGCGAGCGATGCGGTGCCGATGCTGCTGACGGTATCGAGCGCCGAAGGGCCCATCAGCACCACAATGCCCGCAAAGCCCAGGATGAAGCCGATCACGCGATAGCGCGTCATATGCTCGCCCTTGACGAAAAAATGCGCGAGCACCATGGTGGCCAGCGGCATCACCGCCATCAGAATTCCCGCGAGCGCGCTGTCGGTGCGTTGCTGCCCCCAGGTAATTGAGGTAAACGGGATGCAGTTACCGAGCAACGCAAGAATGGTGTAATAGCCCCACACCCTGCCGAACGGCGGCAAACGCGCGCCGCGCATGAACAGGATGACCAGCAGGATCACGGCGCCGAGTATCAGCCGCGCGGCCACCAGCGTGGACGTCGGCACCGTCGCCACGCCCAGCTTGATGAACATGAACGACGATCCCCACATCGCCACCAGTGCAGCAAGCAGCAGCCACTCCGTGAGCGTGCGGTGGCCTGGCGTCAATTGACGGTCGCGCCGGAAGCTTTCACCGCATGCTGCCAGCGTGCGGTTTCAACGCGCACGAATGCGGCCAATTCATCAGGCGTGGAAGGCCGCGCATCGACACCCTGCTCATCGAGGCGCTTGCGCACGTCCGGACTGTTAAGCACTTTATCGAGTGCGGCATGCAGCCGTGCCAGCACCGGCTTGGGCGTCGCTGCCGGCGCGAATATCGCGTACCACACGATGACTTCCATCGGCACACCGGATTCCATCATCGTCGGCAAGCCCGGCAGGCGCGGCGTAGGCTTGGCGGAAGTCACCGCCAGCGGCCGAATACGTTTTGCAGCGATGTACGGCAGCAGCGACGGGATATTCGAGCAGATGGCCAGTATCTGGCCGCTCAACAAATCGGGCATGAACAGCGCGCTGCCTTTATACGGCACATGCACGATGTTGATGCCCGCCAGCGACTTGAGCAATTCCATCGACAAATGCAGCGAACTGCCCACGCCGGCCGAGCCGTAGAGGATTTTTCCTGGATTCGCTTTGGCATAATTTATAAATTCACCAACGTTATTCGCCGGTACCGACGGATGCACCGCCAGCACGTTGGGCACGCTCGCCACCATCGACACCGGCGCAAAATCCTTGATGTGATCGTAGGGCAATTTTTTATACAGCGCAGGATTGATGCCGTGCGACGACACCGTGCCCATGATCAGCGTGTAACCGTCAGGCGGCGCGTTCGCCACCAGCGTCGCCGCGATGCCACCGCCCGCGCCGGGCCGGTTGTCAATCACGATTTGCTGGCCGAACCATTCGGCCAGTGGCGTCGAAATAATACGCGCCGTAATGTCAAAGCCGCCGCCGGGCGCAGTGCCCAGCACGAGACGCACGGGCTTCGTCGGATAGGGTTGTGCATGCGCCGCTGCGTACACCGTCAGCGCGACCAGCGCGAGTGCAGCGTTACGCCAATGACCAATCGCTCGATTTACTATTTCAGATTTCCAGATATTCATTCCGCGTTATGCTCGCATGGCTGGTTGAATGCGAGGATACCTGATGCATCAAAATATAACTAAGTATTTGTTTTTATTATATTTTTTAATATTACTTCCATGGCACACCACCGCTGCCCAAACCACAGCACCGCAGTTTGCGCCGGTGCCCCCGCCTGCAGCAGGTCGCAGCGCCACGCCCGCAAAAGAACTTTCCGCGTCAGCGTTGCTCACCGAACTGAAGCGCGGCGGCTACACCCTGTTTTTTCGTCACACCTCAACAGACTTCAGCCGCGATGACGTCAAATCACGCAGTGACGATGACTGCGACAACCAGCGCCCGCTCACCGACAAGGGCCGCGATGAAGCACGACGCATCGGGCAGGACATGCGCGCACTCGGCATTCCCATCGGCGAGGTGCTGGCCAGCCCGCGCTGCCGCACCGTTGAAGTGGCCAAGCTCGCGTTTGGAAATTTCAAACTCGCACCGGAAGCGCGCGGCGGTGTATTCACCGAAAACCCGGTGACGCGCTATGAAGGCTTGCGCGCGCTGTTCGACAAAGGCCCCAGCAACAACAGAAACACCATCATCGTCAGCCACGGCAATCCGTTTTACGCCACCGCCGGCGCGCCGTATCTCGCGGAAGGGGAAGCCGCTGTGGTCAAACCACTGGGTACGGATTTCGAAGTCGTCGCGCGCGTGCACTGGGATGGGTGGCGCGCACTGGCGCCGTGAATCAGCGCACTGCGGCTGCATATCCGCATCGCGCGCCGCGGCAGCCTCAGTCCGCCAATTCGAATTTCACTTCCCTGGCGAGCTTGGCCCAGCGCTCCATCTCACTCTTCAGGTGTGCACCCATTCGGGCGGGCGGGCTACCGATGACTTCTGCGCCCATCGCGGTCAGACGTTTCGACACTTCAGGGCGCTGCAACGCTTTGGCGGTAGCGGCATAGAGACGGTCGGTGGCATTCGCGGGCATACCCCCGGGTCCGAACAACCCGAGCCATGCGTTCACGTTGAAACCCGGCAGGGTCTCGGCCACAGTCGGCACGTCGGGGAAAGCGGCGTTGCGCTTTAACCCGCTTACTGCCAACGCCCGCAAGCGCCCGCTCGATGCGTAAGCATGGGCGGTAGGAACTGGCGAGAACACGAATGCGACTTGTCCGGCAACGAGATCCATCATCACCGCGCCGCCGCCCTTGTACGGGACGTGCAGCGCATCGATCCTGGCGGCGTTCTTGAACACTTCCGCCGTGAGATGGTTGTCGCTGCCGTTGCCGGCGGAGCCGTAGTTGAGCACGCCCGGCTTGGACTTCGCCAGCGCGATGAGCTCTTTCACGTTACGCGCGGGGATCGACGGGTGTATGACGAGAATGGTGGGCACCACGATAACCAGGCTGACCGGGGAGAAATCCTTGTCTGCCTGGTACGGCAGTTTCTTGAACAGGATAGGCTGGGCAGCGAGGGCGGTCGTGGCAGCCACGATGGTATAGCCGTCGGGCTTCGATTTCGCGACCAGATCGAAGCCCGGGATCGCGGCGCCGCCTGGTCGGTTTTCAACGATGACCTGCTGGCCGAGATCCTCCGACATCGCCGGCGCAATGATGCGCGCCGTAACGTCGGTGAGGCCGCCGGGTCCATAGGGGATGATCATCCGGATTGCGCGATTGGGAAAATCCTGTGCGGCCGCCAGGCCCGCCGCCGCGGCACAGGCTGCCAGCAGCGCTGATCCGATGCGGCGTGGCAAACGGGCTTTCATGGTCTCATCCAAATAGTGAGGCAAGGCATTTTTCTTAAAGCGTGCAGGCTTCTTCAGGGGAACCATCGCATCAAGCGAGATGGCGTATTTATCGTGGCTGAAACATTCTACCCTTATAACAAATCACACTCGCTATTCAGCCACCATGCCCGTGGCGGTCACCACCTTCGCCCATTTCTCCACTTCGTTTTTCACGAAGGCAGTGAATTCATCGGTGGCCAAAGCCGCCGGTTCCGCGCCCGCGGCATTGAGCCGTTCGCGCACGTCCGGCGTGCGCAGAATGCGCACCACTTCGGTATTCAATCTATCAACGATTGCGCGAGGTGTATTGCCCGGCGCGAACAGTCCCAGCCAATTGAGCATTTCATAGCCGGGAACCCCGCTTTCCGCGATGGTCGGCAAACCCGGCAGCACCGCCGAGCGTTTGCCCCCGGTGACGCCAAGGCCGCGTAGCCGGCCGCTTTTGGTATGCGGCGATACCGTTGCTGAGGTACCGAATGTCACCGGCACTTGCCCCGCGACCACATCAACAATCATAGGCCCGCCGCCCTTGTACGGCACATGCACCAGTTGTATGCGTGCGAGGCTTTCGAACAACACCGCAGCCAGATGGGTTGAGGTACCCGAACCCGCCGAGGCATACAAAATCGTTTTCGGCTGCGCGCGCGCCAGCGCAATCAGCTCTTTGACATTCCGCGCCGGCAGCGATGGATGCACCGCAAGAATGCTGGGCGCATCCGCCAGGCGTGTTACCGGCTGAAAATCGCGCAGCACGTGATACGGCAGCTTGCGATACAAAGTCTGGTTGACCGCATGCGTGCCCACGCTTCCGACCACCAACGTGTGCCCGTCCGGCGCTGCGCGTGCCGCGAGTTCGGTGCCGACAATGCCGCCCGCGCCGCCGCGATTATCAACAATCACTTGCTGACCGAGTGCTGCACCCAACGGGCCAGAAATTATGCGTGCGCCCAGATCAACGAAACCGCCCGGCGGAAATGCAGCGATGATGCGCACGGGTTTTACCGGATACGTTTCCGCGGCTTCGGTCAGCATGCTGACGCTTAAGGCAGCAATTGCCGTGAAAAGCGTCGCCGTGTACGTGTTCGTTTCACTTGAAAAAACCGCCGTGTCGTTCCCGCGAAGGCGGGAATCCATAACACAGAACCAATTGAGACAATGCATGGATTCCCACCTTCGCGGGAACGACAGAGAAAAGAAGTTCATGCTTAAGCAACCCATTACAACGCAAAATCCAGCGCGCTGATATCCTTGATGTTCTCGGCATCGGCCAGTTGCGAAAACAGTCTTTCCGCTTTCGGGCGTTCACGATGCGCGGTGAGCTTGAGAAATTTTTCCAGCAATTCTCCCCGCGTAAGCGGCATGGTCGGCGTGCCTTTGAAGTTGTCACCCTCGGCGCTCACCGTCTTGCCGTTTTTCAGATGCAGCGTGACGCGTGTCGCCATGCCGACTTGACTGCTGGCCGAGGGCATCGGCTCAAGCGTGGCGGTTTTGGACAGCGCGCGGATGCGCGGATCGTTCACATTCTTGTCGCAGAACACCCAAGGATCGGTCGGATCAAAAAACAGCGCCAGCGCCGTGCTGAACGGCACGCTGTATTGCGCCATCGCCAGATCGGCAGGTTCCGGAATGTTGTGATGGCTTAAACTTTTTTCGTTGACTGCCAGCGCGATGCGC
>JBEBHE010000449.1:0-2835 GCA_040081205.1 Burkholderiales bacterium
GCGCGAAATCAATCCGCGCAGAATCCAGATTGGCACGCATTACTTTCACGCGTACTCGATCACCGAGGCGAAAGCGGCGCTTGGTGCGCTCGCCCATCATCTGATGCTTGGCCGCGTCAAAGTGAAAATAATCTTTACCCAGATCGGAAACATGCACCAAGCCTTCGGCGTAAATGTCGTCGAGCGCAACAAAAATACCAAAGCCGGTAACGCCGCTGACGCTGCCGTTAAAACTTTCGCCAACTTTGTCCTGCATGTAATAACACTTCAGCCAGTTGGTGACGTCACGCGTCGCTTCGTCGGCGCGCCGCTCGGTCATCGAACATTGTTCGCCGAGTGCGATCCAGTCGCCCGGCTCATAGCGCGTTTTCGCCAGCACGGCTTTGATCGCACGATGCACCAGCAAATCGGGATAACGGCGGATCGGTGACGTGAAATGCGTGTACGATTCATATGCGAGTCCGAAATGGCCGGCGTTTTTCGGGCTATAAACTGCCTGCTTAAGTGAACGCAGCATCACGGTTTGCAATAGTTGAGCATCCGGCCTGTCTCTCACTTTTGCCAGCAGTGCGGCGTAATCTTTAGCATGGGGCTTGTCACCGCCCCCGAGATCAAAGCCGAAGCTACCGAGGAATTCGCGTAATGCCACGAGCTTTTCCTTGGTAGGCCCTTCGTGGACACGAAACAACATTGCTTGCCCATTGTCCGAAAGAAAATCCGACGCGCACACGTTGGCGGCCAGCATGCATTCTTCGATCACGCGATGCGCGTCGTTGCGTTTGACGGGCACAATACGGTCAATCTTGCGTTGGTCGTTAAAGATGATTTCAGTTTCGGTGGTCTCGAAATCAATCGCGCCGCGTTTGGCGCGCGCTTTCACCAGCTTGCCGAACAGCGTGTAGAGATTTTTTAATTGCGGCAATAGCTTCTGTTGTGCAGGTGTGCCAGCGGCTTTATCTGCCAGCATCGCCGCGACGACCGTGTAAGTAAGCCGCGCATGTGAGCGCATCACCGCCTCGTGAAACGAGTAATCGGTAATGTTGCCTTGCGCATTGATAGTCATGTCGCAGGCCATACAAAGGCGATCCACGCCGGGGTTAATGGAGCACAACCCGTTCGACAAGTGTTCGGGCAGCATGGGAATGACTTGTCGCGGAAAATACACCGAATTGCCGCGTTCCTTCGCCTCAACATCCAGCGCGTCGCCTGGTTTCACGTAGAAACTGACATCAGCAATCGCCACGATCAGACGAAACTCGCCGCGACCATGCATTTCGCAATACACCGCATCGTCAAAATCGCGCGCGGTTTCGCCGTCAATGGTGACCAGCGGCAGGCCGCGCAAATCCAGCCGGCCTTTGCAATCGCGCGCGCTGACTTCGGGAGCGTATTTCCCCGCGAGTTTTTCCACCTCGTGCGGAAACACATGCGGCAACGAGTGCTTGCGCAAAGCGATTTCGATTTCCATACCAGGGTCGCCATAGTCGCCCAGCAATTCCACTACACGTGCTACCGGTTGACTGTGCCGCGCCGGTTGGGCTATCAACTCAACCATGACTACCTGTCCCGCTTTGGCATTGCCAATTTGATCAGGCGGCACCAGAAATTCCTGGCTGATACGCTTGTCTTCGGCCACCACGAAATACACACCGTGGCGGTTTTGCAGCCTCCCTACGTGACTCGTTTTAGCGCGCTCCAGAATCTCAGCAATCTTGCCTTCAGGCCGGCCGCGCCGATCCAAGCCGGAGATGCGCGCCATCACCCGATCTGCGTGCAGCACTTTGCGCATTTCGTCCGGGCCGAGAAACATATCCGGCCCTTTGTCGTCGCGCACCAAGAAGCCGAAGCCGTCGGGATGCCCTTGCACGCGTCCCGCGATCAGATCGAGTTTTTCAACGATGCAGATATCGCCGCGCCGGTTGCGCATGAGTTGGCCTTCGCGCTCCATCGCGGAAAGCCGTCGTGTAAACGGTTCGGTTTCGTCGTTGCGTATACCGAGCAGCGCGGTCAATTCCTGCTCGGCTACCGGCACGCCACGCTCTTTCAACGTCGCCAGAACGAACTCACGGCTCGGCAGCGGATGTTCGTAACGCTTGGCTTCACGCTCGTAGTGCGGATCGCGTTGGTCGCGGCCCGCCTCCGCCAATTTCGGTTTGTGCAAGTTGCGGGGCGTGCGCGGTATTCTTGCTTCACGCGGAGCCCGTGAGTCACGTGGCGCACGAGGATCACGCGACGTGCTTGCACCGGGTAATTTTTTTGCGGATTTGGTTTTGCCGGGCGGTGTACTGCGCGCGACGGCCTTGCGGGATTGGGGTTCTTTTTTACGTGTTCTCATTTGCTCAATTCAATGTATTCGGATAAAATCGCCGCCTGCTTTCCATAGGCCCAGGTGGCGGAATTGGTAGACGCAC
Organism: Burkholderiales bacterium; assembly: GCA_040081205.1. GTDB lineage: Bacteria > Pseudomonadota > Gammaproteobacteria > Burkholderiales > SG8-41 > UBA5216. The sequence continues at coordinate 2,412 of JBEBHE010000449.1, forward strand.
CAGCTTCAGGTGCTGGCGGGTAATACCGTGGGGGTTCGAGTCCCTTCCTGGGCACCAGTAGCGTGAGTAGCCGTGTGAAAAGTTGGATGGCGAATGCGGAACGATGAAAATCGTTCCGCATTTTTCATTTTACGAACCTTACTCCGCAGCGTGTGCTGATGGCACTAATCCACAAACGGATGGCGCCGCACGATGGTTTGTTCGCGATCTGGGCCGGTGGAAACGATATCGATCGGTACGCCGCACACTTCCTGCACGCGATTCAGATAATTCTGCGCCGCTTTCGGCAATTTTTCAAATTGCGTGACACCTACGGTACTTTCAGACCAGCCGGGCATTTCTTCATAGACCGGTTCGCACTGCGCGAGCAGCTCGCCGCCGAACGGCAGTATGTCACGTGCAACACCATTCATTTTGTAACCGA
>JBEBHE010000450.1:0-2821 GCA_040081205.1 Burkholderiales bacterium
CTGTTCGGCGTATCGGTCGGGCAGATCAGTCTGTTGTTGAACGTGATTTTCGCGTCGTTTTTGCTTACGGGCAGTGTATCGTGGTTGTATTACGCTGATCGTTTGATGGAGTTTCCCGCGGGTATGCTCGGTGTTGCGCTCGGCACCATACTGCTGCCGAGCTTGTCGAAGCATTATGCTAACCAGTCCGGTGATGAGTATTCCGCACTGCTCGATTGGGGACTGCGGTTGACATTTTTGCTGGCGGTGCCCGCGGCAGCGGGGCTTGCGCTGCTGGCGATGCCGCTGATTACCACGTTGTTCAAGTATGGCGCGTTCACCGTTGCCGACGCCGATGCAACGCGTGCGGCGCTAATGGCGTACAGCGTCGGTCTGGTTGGACTGATACTGGTCAAAGTGCTGGCGCCTGCATTCTACGCGCGGCAGGACATCCGCACGCCGGTGAAAATCGCATTGGTTACGCTGGTGATTACGCAACTGATGAACTTTGCGTTCATCGGGCCTTTTCAACACGCGGGACTGGCGCTGGCGACCGGATTGGGATCCTGCCTGAACGCGGTGTTGCTCTACATCCTGTTGCGCAAGCGCGGAATACATATCCCGCGGCCGGGCTGGGTGATGTTTTTGCTGAAACTGCTGCTGGCGGTCTTGGTCATGGGCGCGCTGCTGTGGGGCGTTGCGGGCGATACCGCGTTGTGGCTCTCGCTGCAACTGTGGGGGCGTGTGCTTCGGCTGGCGTGGGTGGTCACGTTGGGTGCCGGCGTTTATTTTGCTGTCCTGTGGCTGCTGGGGTTCCGTCTGTCCGACTTCAAGCGGCACGAACCGCGGTAAGACGATGGACGACGCTTGCCTGCGCGTTGCTACCTTTGTAGCAGACGTCGCGAGAGGTAAGAGAGAATATCCACCAGCGCGACCAGCAGGATCATCGCAATCAGAATTGAACTGGTTTCGTTCATATGGAACAGACCCATGTGAAACGCGAGCATTTGTCCCAGGCCGCCACCGCCCACGACGCCGAGCACTGCCGCGGCACGGATGTTGTTTTCCCAGCGATACAACGTGTAAGACAACAACTGCGGCAATATTTGCACCAGCGTCGAATACAGAAACACCCTTCCCGCCGGCACACCCTGCACCCGCAGTGCGTAGGCGGGGCCGGGCGGCGCATTTTCGATGGCTTCGGCGAACAGGCGGCCTAACACGCCGGTAGTATGTAACCCTAGTGCCAGCGTCCCGGCAAACGGGCCGAGTCCGGCGGAGATAATCAGTAGCGCTGCCCACACCAGCTCCGGAATGGAGCGCAATCCATTCAGGATCAACCGTGTCGGGCCGCGCCACAGCGCTTTGTCGTCGGCGTGGGTGCGGCTGGCCGGCAGCGCGAGCGCGAGACCCGCGATGACGGCAAGCAATGTGCCAAGCGCCGACATCGCAATCGTTTCGAGGCTGGCCATCGCAAGTTTTTGCAGAAACGCGGGATTCACGGAGGGAGACAACAGTTCTCCCAGAAATTTGCCCATTCTGCGTGCGGAATCGACAGACAGAAATTTGGCCCATTGCAGGTCGAGCGTCCAGAAACTGGCGACGGTCAGTGCGGCGAGGCCCAGCAAGAACCAGCACGCGGCGCAGCGTGCATCGAACAGCTTGGGCGGTAGGCGGTAGGTTTCGTTAGCCGCTGTGATGGGCGGTTTCAAGGGCGGATTGCTCATGCGAGTACCCGCCGCAGCCAGGAACTGGCGTAGTCGGCCAACCCCACCAGCAGCATAAATACGATAAGCATCGTGGCGACTTCGCCGCCCTGAAACATTTTCATGGAATTATCCATCTGCTGTCCCAGTCCGCCCGCGCCGACGAAACCGAGTACCGCTGAGGAGCGGATCGCGCATTCCCAGCGATATACGGTGTAGCTGGTCAGTTCCGCGGCGCTCTGTGGCAGCAATCCGTAGAAAAACGCTTGCAGGCGCCCGGCGCCGTTACGCAGCAGCGTGTTGGTGGCGTGCGACTCATCGCTTTCGAGAATTTCGCCGTAAACCTTGCCGAGCATGCCGCCGTACGTGAGCGCAATGGCCAGCACGCCGGCGGTAGGTCCCAGCCCAACCACGCGTACGAACACCAGTGCCCATACGAGTTCCGGCACGCTGCGCAGCACGATGAGCAGCCAGCGCGTCGTCTGACGGATGACAAACGGCATCGCATGCATGCGTCCCGGCAGGGCGGAAATGGACAGGGCGCTGGTTGACAGCAGCGTGAGTGGAATCGCGATCAGCAGCGCGAGCGCCATGCCGGAGGTGGCAATGGCGACGGTGCGCCAGCACTCACGCGCGACCAGCAGCAGAAACTCGGCTTCAACCTTGGGCGGGAAAAAATCGCCGAGGAAACGTTTTGTTGACTTGAGGGTTTCCGGTTCAAACAGTGTCCAGGGTTTGAATTCAGTCAGCACCAGTGCGGGCACCAGCAGCACCAAAGCAGCGCTTGTCCAAAAGACGCGCGACAGCCACGCCGGATCACGTAACTGCGGCGACAGGATGGTGGCGGAAGCGGTGGTATTCAAGACGGTACGTTAGCGGCAATACATCGCTGCGGGCGGTTTGTTACCCGCCGCTTCATCACTTGGCGAGAGCGCCGCGCCGTGCAATTCGTGTTCGTACTGCGCGTACAGTGCTGTCAGCCGTTCGCGCGTGACGTCCTGTGACGGCAGATCGAACTGGAGTTCGCCGTCACGCAGGCCGATCACGCGCGCGAAGCGGGTTGCCACATCCACCTGATGCAGTGTCGTGATCAGGGTCGCACGCTGCTCCCGCGCGGATTGCGTGAGGCTTTCGAT
>JBEBHE010000451.1:0-2818 GCA_040081205.1 Burkholderiales bacterium
CACACAAGCGCGGGCTGAATCCTGTTTTGTCGTTGTGCTACTCGCTCCGAAAAAATATTTCCTAAGTGTTTGTTTTTATTTAGTTTTATATACTTATCGTCAGGAAAGTATTGCTGGCTCGCGTCACCCGGCATTTCGCAGTTCGCGATTCGTGCGCCTGGAAAGCATTTTTTAGTGTCGCGAACATGAACTGAAGGAACGACACAGTTCTTTATTTTCTTGTGTCTCGCCCTCATATAGCGGTAAAGATTGTCCTCATGCATACCGCCACACCCAATCCAAAGCCGCACATTGATCTCGCCATCACCGGCATGACCTGCGCTGCTTGCGCCGCGCGCGTGGAAAAAGTGCTGAACCGGTTGCCCGGTGTAACCGCCAGCGTGAATTTCGCTACCGAGACCGCTCGCGTGGACGCTACATCGGCAACCGCAGCGCTGGATACGCTGATCAAGGCCGTGGAGAAAGCCGGCTACGGCGCGCACCTGAAAACCGCGCAATCCCGCGACGATGAGAAGCGCCAGCACGTCGAAGCCTATCACGGCGAATTCAATCGCTTCGTCATCTCGGCGTTGCTGACCTTGCCGTTCATGGCACAGATGGTTGCCATGCTGTTCGGCAAACACGATTGGTTGCCGCTGTGGCTGCAATTCGCGCTCGCCACGCCGGTGCAATTCTGGATCGGAAAACGCTTTTACGCCGGTGCCTGGAATGCGCTGCGCGGCGGCGGCGCGAACATGGATGTGCTGGTGGCGCTGGGCACGAGTATGGCGTATCTGTTCAGCGCAGTAGTGATGATTGGGGCGCTGCCGCACCACGTGTATTTTGAAGCCAGCGCCACGGTGATCACGCTGGTGCTGCTTGGCAAGGTGCTGGAAATGCGCGCGCGCGCCAAAGCGTCGTCGGCGATCGAAGCGTTGATTCGTCTGCAACCCAAAACCGCAACGGTGGAACGCAACGGCGAGCGCGTGGAAGTCAACGTCGCCGACATGCAGTTGCGTGATATTTTTGTCGTACGGCCCGGCGACAGCGTGCCGGTCGATGGCGACGTCATCGAGGGCGAATCAGCCGTGGATGAATCGCTGCTCACCGGCGAGAGTCTGCCGTCGGCGAAACAACCCGGCGCTCGCGTCTACGCCGGCACCATCAATCAACAAGGGCTGCTGCGTTGCGCCGCCACCGGCGTCGGCCAACAAACCGCGCTCGCGGCTATTGTGCGGCTGGTGGAAGATGCGCAAGGCTCCAAAGCACCGATCCAGCGATTGGCGGATGTCATTTCGGGCATCTTCGTGCCGGTGGTAATCGCGATTGCGGTCATCACCTGGCTCGCGTGGTGGTTGATCGGCGGTGATTTCACCACGGCCACCATCAACGCCGTCGCGGTGCTGGTGATCGCCTGCCCGTGCGCATTGGGCTTGGCGACACCGACCGCGATCATGGTGGGCAGTGGCATCGGCGCACGCGCCGGCGTGCTGATACGCAATGCAGCGGCACTGGAAACTGCCGGCGGCATCCACACGCTGGTGGTCGATAAAACCGGCACGCTCACCGAAGGCAAGCCCGTCGTCACGGACGTGATCGCGATCAACCATACCCGTCAAGACGACGTACTCGCCGTTGCAGCGGCGCTGGAACAAGGTTCAAAACATCCGCTGGCGCAGGCAGTAGTTGCGCACGCGCGGGAACGCGCCATCGTGCTGGAAACCATTTCGGATTTTCAATCCATCTCCGGCAAGGGCGTTCAAGCGAACGTCGGCGGCACAGCGGCAGCGCTCGGCTCCCCGGCGTTTGCGACGGAACTGGGTTTGACCTTGCCAACTGCCGATATTGCCGCACTCCAACGTGCCGGCAAAACCGTGATATTCGTTGCGCGCGCGGGCCGTGCGCTGGGCATCATCGCCATCGCCGACCGCCTGCGCGCCACCACGCCTGCTGCGATTCGCGAACTCAATGTGCTTAACGTGAAAACCGTCATGCTCACCGGCGACAACGCCTTGACCGCCGAAGCCATCGCGCGTGAAGCAGGCATCGCACAATGGCATGCAGGCATGTTGCCGCAGGACAAAGCGAATCACGTGCAATCGTTGCACCAAGACAAGCAAAAAGTCGGCATGGTCGGCGATGGCGTCAACGATGCCCCGGCATTGGCGGCGGCGGACGTGAGTTTCGCCATCGGCGCCGGCGCCGATGTCGCAATTCAGACTTCCGACATCACGCTCATGCGCAATGATTTAATGAGCGTGGTGGATGCGATTCGGTTGTCGCGCGCTACGCTGCGAAAAATCCGGCAGAATTTGTTTTTTGCGTTTTTCTACAACGCACTGGGAATACCGCTGGCCGCTGCCGGCCTGCTCAATCCGATCATCGCCGGCGCGGCGATGGCGCTATCGTCGGTGTCGGTCGTCGGCAATGCACTGCTGCTCAAGCGTTGGCGGCCCGTTCAATATTCATCAACCAAGTGAGAATCAACATGGAATCCACCACACTGAAAATCGGCGGTATGACCTGCATGGGCTGCGTCAACAGCGTCGCACGTGTACTCAAAGCAACACCCGGTGTTGCCGACGCACACGTCACGCTGGACCCTGCACAAGCAACCGTGCAGTACGATGCGGCGATTACGAGTCTTTCGCAGCTTAAGACTGCCGTCGAAGATGCGGGCTATGACGCCGCATAAGGCAATCTAAAATACTTTAAGTATTTGTTTTTAAATAATTTTTAACACTAGTTCCAGATCTGCCACCACGGCACGTCACGCCCGCCGGTGCCCTTCAGATATTTGCTGTTAGGGTAATTTTTCATCATCACGCGCTCGGCGTCG
>JBEBHE010000149.1:0-10581 GCA_040081205.1 Burkholderiales bacterium
TCGCCCCAAGAAGTGGCGGCGCAAGAAAGTGTTTTGACGGTGCGCGGCGCGTCAGTTTCGCTTGAACGTGCTGCAAAAATCCGCTAGCCCGAACCACGACTGATCGACCACACGTCCATCCTTGAAAATAAGCGTGCGTTCGCAGGTGACGTAAGCGTCGCGCTGGGCACCCGAGGTTACGCCGATGCCGATCCCCACGCCCATGCCGCTGCCGGCGGATACGCCGATGGAAGGGCGTACCGAGCTGCGCGGGCTGGTGGCTTCGGAGAACCAGGTGTAGATCAGCCGTCCATCGTTGAATGAGGTGCTGCGCACCGGTGTTCCCCAGCGGGAGACGACTTCCTCGTAACTTGCGCCGAGCCATGCGTTGCGCACCGGCGTGATATCGATGCGCGGGGTGGCGCAGCCGGTTACGAGCAGCGCTGCGCCAAGCAGCGTGGCGAAGGTTACGCGGTGCTTCCTCGTATTCATCGGCTGGAGCTTTCCAACACTTCTTGTCCCATCAGCGCGCAGCCGGTGAGAGGCCGTTTGTAAATCAGGCGCATGCGGTAGCTGGTTCGATAGACGTAGCCGTTGACTTCCAGAACGTCTAGTAGTTGTTTGTTGTCGGCGGGGTTGCGCACCGGAGGCATCACTCTGGCCGAATCGTCAACACCGAGATTCACATCGGCGCCGTGATGAAACAGCAGTAGCGCTCGGGCTTGTTTGATTGCCGGCGCGGCACACGGGTGGGTTTGCTGTGCGCACGCAAAGCCCGAGATCAGCAACAGGCAGGCAACAAGCAATGGCTTCATGACTTTTCCAGGCGGGGCATGTTTATGTGCGGTGGGTGGCTGAATCGGTGAAATAATAATAAATATTTGTTTTTGAAGATTATTTTCATGGATTGTGCAGGAGCGCAGTAAACACCCCCAGCGCCGCAAAGCAAAGTGCAACGTATACTGACATTTCCTCATTGAATTTGCACGAGACGACGCGCCATGCCCGACATGCTGGTGAAACTCTATGATCTTCCGCCGTTGATGCCGACGCTGGTTGCTGCGGCGTACCACGGCTGCGTCATTCGGCGCGCCTTGAGCGCGGACCAGCCACCTACCGTCGCGTGGGTGCGCGCCGGATTTCCGTCGTGGGTGGTGGAAGTGGAAACGGCGTTCAGCCAATTGCCGGTCACGTGTTTTATCGCAATGCGTGAACAAGCCATCCTGGGCTTTGCCTGCTATGACGCGACTTGTCCGAATTTTTTTGGCCCGACGGCGGTAGCCGAAGATCAGCGCGGGCTGGGTATCGGCCGCGCGTTGTTGCTGGCCGCGCTGCACGCGCAGCGGGAGCAGGGCTATGCGTATTCGATCATCGGCGGCGTGGGGCCGGCGGACTATTATGCCAAGGTGGTGGGCGCGGTAGCGATTGAGGGGTCCAGCCCCGGAATATATGCAAACCGGGTGCCGGGATAAATTACAATAGCGCTGACACGGCCTTTGCGCCGATAGACGTAGCGATCCGATGACACGCTTTTCTAATCTGCTGAAAACCCTGTACTCGCATTTCACGCGGCTGGCGTGGGATGCGCTGTTCCTGCTGATCGCGATACACGTGCTGGTGTCGTATGCGGGGATGCGCCTCTTCGAAACCGGCGAAATCATCGAACGCGTGGCGTTCTGGTATTACTACATGACGACCGTTACCACCATCGGCTATGGGGATATCGCGCCCAAAACGCCGGGCGGGCGGCTGTTTACGACGTTGTGGATCATGCCGGGCGGCATCATGCTGTTCACCGCATCCATCGCAAAATTCATTCAATTTATCGCTGACCGTTGGAGAAAACGCATGCGTGGAGAAGCCGACTATTCCTATCTGGAAAACCACATTGTTATTCTGGGCTGGCAAGGCCTGCGCACGCAGCGCATGGTGGACGAGATCATTGCCGACGTGGGCGCGACGCGGCGCGAAATCGTGCTGTGTACCACCAAGGACATCGAGAATCCGATGCCCGATAAAGTTAAATTTGTGCGCGACAAGGCGTTGAGCGAGGCGGGGCTGCATCGTCGCGCCGGATCGGCGGGTGCTGATGTGATACTGGCGCTGGGCCACGACGACAACGACACGCTGGCGGCGGCGCTCGCTGCGTCATCGGTCAACAAACATGCGCACGTGGTGGCGCACTTTGAACAACAGTCATTCGCGGATCTGTTGGTAGCGCATTGCCCGCGCGCGGAGACCATGGTGTCGCTTTCCACCGAGATGATGGTGCGCGCCGCGCTGGATCCGGGGTCGTCGCGCGTGCATCGGGATTTGCTGTCGGTGGTGGGCGGCCAGAACAACTTCAGCATGCGGGTGCCTGCTGATGCACCTGTGCTGCGCTACGGGCAATTGCTGCAGGCGTTGAAACAACATCATAATGCCACCCTGATCGCGGTGGCCAATGATACCGAGGGCAGCGGCTTGCGTCCCAACGCCGCGGGCGATAGCGAAGTCAAAGCCGGTGCGGTGCTTTACTACATTGCGGCACGCCGTCTGGATCCGGCGCAGGTGGACTGGCGCGCGGCGGCTTGACTGTTAAGCGCTGGATTCTGATCTGCAGCGCTACTGCGGTTCAATGCCCGCGGTGCGCACCACCTTGGCGACCTTCGCGATTTCGCCTTTGAAAAAGGCCGTGAAATCGGCGGGACTGCTGGCCGTAATATCGAGATGTTGTTGAGCGAGCCGTTCCGCGCTGTCCGGCGCGCGCACGGCTTTCACCAGTTCGGCATTCAGTTTATTGATCACCGCTCTCGGCGTGCCGCCGGTGGTGAGCACGCCCAGCCAGTTATCGAGCACCACGCCAGGCACGCCGGCTTCCGTGAACGTGGGCACGTCGGGTGCCATGGCGGAGCGCTTGCCGGAGGCGACTGCCAACACGCGCAGCCGTCCGGCTTTCACTTGGCCCAGTGCCGGAGACAGCCCCAGGAACATCAGTTGCGATTCGTTGGATAGCAGCGCCGTGACCATTTGCCCGCCGCTCTTGTACGGCACATGCACGAATTTCACGCCGGCGTTGATTTGCAGCAATTCGCTTGCCACATGTTGCGGGCTGCCGTTGCCGATAGACGCGTAGTTGAGTTGTTGCGATCTCGATTTGGCGAGTTTGAGGAATTCCGCTACCGACTTCGCGCCCAGTTCAGCGGGCACCAGCAGAAACATGGCCTGCGACACCAACTGTGAGACGGGCGCGAGGCCGGTCAGCGGATCGAACGGCAGGCTCTTATAGAACGCAGGACTGATGGATAACACCGACGTCGCCATGATCATGGTGTGTCCGTCGGGCGCGGCCTTGGCTACCACTTCCGCGCCGATGTTGCCGGTGGCACCGGGGCGGTTATCCACGATCACCGGCTGTCCCAGTTGCTCGTGCAGTTTCGGGCCGATGATGCGCGCGAGTATGTCGGGCGTGCCGCCGGTGGCAGCGCCCACCACCATGCGCAGCGGGCGTGCCGGATAGCTTTGCGCATCAGCGGTGGCGGCGGCCAACAACATCAGCGCGGCAATGATCGCTTCCGATTGTTTTAAGACAGGCATGCGTGGAACTCCTTTACATCGCGGCTGAAAATCCGCCATCGACCGTCAGAATATGTCCGTTCACGAACGATGCTTCGTCGGAAGCCAGAAAGGTTGCCGCGGATCCGATCTCTTCGGGCTTTCCCCAGCGTCCGGCGGGCGTGCGCTTGCAGATCCAGCTGTTGAATTCGGCGTTCTGCACCAGCGGCGTATTCAGTTCGGTGGCGAAGTAGCCGGGCGCAATCGCGTTGACGGTGATCTGGTGCGGCGCCAGTTCGATGGCCAACTCGCGTGTCAGCGCGTGTACCGCGCCCTTGCTGGCGATATAGGCCGACAGCGTGGGGCGCGCGATGTTTGCCGCCATCGAGCCGGTGAACACAATGCGCCCGGCGCGGCGCGGGATCATCACTTTTGCGGCTTCCTTTGCCAGCGCCCAGGTAGCGGTGAGATTGGTATCGAGGACGCGCCGGAAGTCCTCGACCGGCATTTCAGTAATCGCCCCGCGCAGGTTAATGCCTGCATTGGCGGCCAGGATGTCGAAGCGGCCATGGCGCGCTGTGGCGCCGGCAATGCACGCGGCGCCTGCTGCGTGATCGGTTATATCAAACGGCGCGATCTCAGCCTTGAAGCCAGCGGCGATCAACGCATCGCGTCGCGCGCGTAATGCGGCTTCGTCGCGCGCGTTGAGCAACACGGTCGCCCCCGCCTGTGCGAACGATTGGGCGATAGCCCATCCCAGCCCGCGCGATGCGCCGGTCACCAGTGCAATTTTTCCCGCCAACGTAAACATTTTTCCCCCTGATCTGTCGTGGCGCCGGATTTTTGCGAGCCGCAGTAACTACAGCCAGCGCCTCACCCGTGAACAGTAAGCATGATAAGCGGCGCCGAAGTTTTGAGCCAATGCTTGTTCTTCCGGCACGATCTGGAACCGGTTGATGTACCAGACAAACAGAAACAGCAATACGACGTTAACCCCATTTCCAAACCACACGGCGAGCGCTGCAAGCATCAGTAAATCGCCGAGATAGATCGGGTTTCGGGAAAACGCGAACACGCCTGTCGTGACCAGATTCGACGCACGCGACGGCTTCATCGGATTGATGGTGGTTCTTGCCGCGATAAATTGTCCTGCGGCCACGGCTATTAACAGCAAGCCGATGGAGAGCAATGTCAGTGCGGCCGGTTTCTGGAGTTCTGACGCGAACGTGCCGAATGCCAGCGTCTTGTGTATCGACCACATCAAAAGGCCGACAACGGCTGCGACAACGGGCGGAGGGATGAGCCGGCTCATGAATGACTGTAGCTCGAAAAGCGGCATTTGAGTTGAAGTATGGCTTGCAGCCGAACCGTAAACACCAGGTAGCGTCGCCGGCGTGCATTGATCTATGGCGATTACAGGAGGGCATCAGGCTGCGATTTTTGTTAATAAAATACAATAAAAACAAATACTTACTTTGATGTAAGTGCTGTGCCCTTGATCGCTTGTTGCCGTCGATTCATGGTTCACCTTCATTTCAGCAAAAACGCGCCGTTATATCTGCTCAAGGATATCTTTTCATGCGACTCCGCAACCCGACATTTATACCGGCACGATTGCGCGGCTTCCAACGGCACCGGCGTGGCCGGGCGCGGCTGAGTCCGTGTGATAGGTCGCGTGCGGCCTGCGTTCTGCGATATGCGGCGTACGGTGTCCCTGCGCCCGGCATTGGTAAGATCGAACGGCGCGCTTTCCGGTGGTTGGCCCATGTTTAAAAAACAGTCCACCCGATGGGAAGCCTCCGGTAAAAACGAGCGTCGCGCGGGACGTGCCGTGCGTTCGGGTGATGACCGTTTTCGCGCTACGTTCGAACACGCGGCCGTGGGCCTTACCCACACCGACGTCGAAGGCCATTTTCTACGCGCAAACCGCTGGTTCTGTCACATGCTGGGTTACAAAGAGGCGGAAGTGCTTGCGATGCCGCCGTACCAGTTGACGCATCCGGATGAACGCGGCTGTGGCGCAGTGGGCAAGGCACAACTGCTGTGCGGCGATGTCGAGAGTGTATCGAGGGAAAAGCGGTATCTTCATCGGGATGGCCGCGCCATCTGGACCCGGTTGACCTTGTCGCTGGCGCGCGATGACGGCGGGCAACCCGACTGTTTCGTGGGCGTGGTCGAAGATATCACCGTGCAGAAACGGGTTGAAGTGAAGATGCAGCGCCTTGCCCGGGCGCGCCGCGTTATGGCGGAGTGCAATCACGTATTAGTACATGCAACTGACGAAGCCGACATGCTGGCGGCTATGTGCAGGATCGTGGTTGACTCGGGCGGCTACACACAATCATGGGTGGGACTGGCTCTTGATGACCCCGAAAAATCGATTCACATCGCCGGTGAAGCGGGTTACCCGGCGGGCTATCTGAAATCCATCAGAAGAACCTGGGCGGACGGCGTTGGCCTACAAAGCATCATGGGCCGCACCATCGCAAGCGGCGAGCAATGCATCGCGCAATATATACTGACCGACGCGACCAGAAGCGAGCAGCATACGCGCGCGCGCGATCGTGGTTATCAGTCGTCCATAGCCCTGCCGCTTACGATTGACGGCAGGACCATCGGCGGCGTGAGTATCTATGCGCGCGAACCGGACGCTTTTGACGATGAGGAAATCGCGCTACTCACTGAATTGACGCAGGACATCGCTTACGGCGTCAATACGCTGAGAACCCGGATTGCGCACAAAGTGATAGAGCAGCGATTTGAAGCAACCTTCAATCAGGCGGCGGTCGGGATTGTGCAGATGGGCCTTGATGGGCACTACCTGATGGTCAACGAGCGTTTCTGCGAGATGGTAGGTTACAGCCGGCAGGAGATTATCGGCCAGACCGGCGATCTGGTTACGCATCCCGATGATCTACCCGTGGCGCGCCTTAACCGGGAACGACTGCGCAGCGGAGCCGAGAGCCGCGTGAGCGGTGAAAAACGCTACGTTCGCAAGGACGGTACCGTCATCTGGATCCGGCGCACGGCATCAATCGCTTACGACGAATCCGGCAAAGCTGCCTATACGATTCGCGTGCTTGAAGACATCACCGATCGTAAGCAGTTCGAGGAATATCATCGCGCGACGATAATGCAAGCGCCCATAGGCATTATGCACAGCGCGCTTGACGGGCAGATACTCCAGGCTAACCCGAAGCTGTGTGAGATTACCGGCTATACGCAGGAACAACTGCTGACGATGAATAGCGCGGAAATAGTAGAAGCCGGCGATGCCGCCAGCATAAAAGCAACCCAGTCGCTGCTAGCGGGCGAAATCCCTGTCTACACGTCAGACATGCGCATTGACCGCAGCGATGGCCAGACGGTTTGGGTGAGGTGTACTGTTTCAGCGGCGCGAGATTCGGCGGGGCAGCCGCTACACCTCATTGGCATCATTGAAGACATTTCCGAGCGCCGGGATGTCGAGGAACGTTACCGTGCCACGGTTGAATATGCGCCGGTCGGCATCATGCATACCGCACTTGACAAGCACACACTGTACGTCAACCGCAAATTCTGCGACATGTTAGGTTATACCGAACAGGAACTGCTTAAGCTCAGGAGCAGGGACATCATATCCGGCGATCAGTACGGCGCCGACCTTAATCAGTTTGAATCGCTGAACGAAGGCAAGGTCAGTTCATTTGCCTCCGAGCGTCCATTGAAGCGCAAGGACGGCAGTATCCTATGGGTAAGCCGCACGGTTTCGGTCGTGCGGGACTCGGCGGGTAATCCGCTTTATCACGTGCGCGTCATGGTTGATATCTCGGACCGCAAGCGGGCTGAAGAGGCGGTGATGCGTGACCGGACACTATTGCGGACGGTCGTCGATAATCTTCCGGACCGCATTTATGTCAAAGACAACGAGGGCCGCTATCTGCTGATGAACGAAACGGCAAAGCAAATAAACGGCATCCACGATGACAGCGAGATCGTCGGAAAATCGGCCTATGACATTTTGCCGTACGATGCAGCGATGCGTATCGCACAGGAAGATCAGAACGTCATTCAGAACAAGGCGCCTATCTACAATCGTGAAAAGTGCACGACGTACGATAGAGGTATGTCGGAAGCCGATGGCGTTATGTGGCATATAACCACCAAGGTGCCGTTGCAGGATAAATCCGGAAACGTGTTCGGTATCGTCGGCGTAAATCGCGACATTACCGATCAAAAGCGTGCTGCGCTCGCGTTGACCGAGAGCGAGCAGAAGTTCAGGCAGTTGGCGGAAAATATCCCGGAGGTGTTCTGGATTACGGATGTCGCGCAGCGCGAAACGCTTTATGTCAGCGCCGCATTCGAGAAGATTACAGGCCGCGCAGGAGCAATGAGTCCGACTTATCCCGGATTCTGGCTACGCGTGGTGCATGCCGATGACCGCCGCCGCGTATATGAAGCGCGGAAAGCGTTGCCGGATATTGCATACAACATTGAATATCGTATTGTGCGTCCCGATGGCGAGGTGCGGTGGATACACGATCAGGCATTCCCGGTTACGGACAGCGAAAACAATACCTATCGTATCGCGGGCATCGCCGCCGATATCACGCGGCGCAAGGAGGCCGAGGAAAAGCTGCTTCATCTGGCGCATTACGATGCGCTGACCGGACTGCCAAACCGGGTGGTTTTCTACGATCGCCTGCGGCAAAACATGGCGCAGGCGCAGCGCCGAAATTCATCGGTAGGGGTAATGTTTGTCGATCTCGACCGCTTCAAACTGGCGAACGACACGCTCGGTCATGCAGTCGGTGATTTGCTGCTTCAGCAAGTGTCGCAGCGGTTGCTTGACAGCATTCGCAAAGGCGACACCGCGGCGCGCCTGAGTGGCGACGAATTCGGCGTGATTCTGGGCGATCTGCGAATTGCCGAGGATGCGCGCGTGGTGGCGCACAAGATGCTGAGTGCGCTTGCCGAGCCCTTTTGCATTGAAGGGCATGAATTGTATGTGACGGCGAGCACGGGTATTAGCGTCTATCCGGCCGATGGGAATGATCCGCAGGATCTGCTCAAAAATGCCGACACTGCGATGTACCGGGCCAAGGAAGCAGGGCGCAATACTTGCCGTTTCTATACCGGCGATATGAATACGCGCACGATGCATCACCTTGAGATGGAAAACGGCTTGCGAAAAGCGCTCGAGCGGCAGGAATTTTTGCTGCACTACCAGCCGAAGGTGGACCTGAGCGACGGCAGTATCACGGGCTTTGAGGCGTTGTTGCGCTGGCAGCGCCCTGACCATGATGGTTTGGTGTCGCCGGCCGAGTTTGTGCCGCTGCTGGAGGAGACCGGACTCATCGTGCCCGTGGGCGAATGGCTGATCGACGCGGCGTGCGCGCAGATCAGCGCTTGGCGGCAGGAGGGTATTGAGCCGCGCCCGATTGCCATTAATTTGTCGGCGCGGCAGTTCGCGGACAAAAATCTCGCCCAGACCATCCGGCGATCGCTGGACGCGCATTGGGTGGATTCGAGTCTGCTGGAACTGGAAATCACGGAAAGCTCGCTGATGAATAACACCGAAGAGGCGATTGCAACGCTGAAATACCTGAAGTCGCTTGGATTGCGGATTTCGATCGACGACTTTGGAACCGGTTATTCGAGCTTGAGTTATCTCAAGCGTTTTCCATTGGATGCGCTCAAGGTTGACCGCTCTTTCGTGCGCGATATCACCACGGATGCCGATGATGCCACGATCGCACTCGCGATCATCAGCATGGCCCACAAGTTGGGTCTGAAAGTGATTGCGGAGGGCGTTGAAACCGAAGCGCAGCTTGCTTTTCTGTCGCGTAACCGGTGTGATCAGATGCAGGGGTACTATTTTTCCAAACCGGTTCCTGCCATTGATTGCGGCAAGATGCTGCTTGAAAAACGGCATCTTGAACTTCCCGCCGCATCGTTGGATTCGAACGAATCGGCCATTTGGAGTGTGTACGATGATGAGGATAAAAAGGCGGCGCATAAGACGCAGCCACCCGTCCTGCCGCACCACGCCAGCGGCGCCCCGGGCGCTTGACACCAGGTCGGGATTCCTGCTTCCGGAAAAAACAGTCGCTACGCGGGACTGCTGAGTGCGGTGATGCTGTAGTCGAGGGCGCGATTCGTAAGCGGTAACAGGATTATTTCTTCGGCACTACTTCAGGGTTAAGCAGCTTAAGCGGTTTGCTCGCAGCATAAGCCGCCACTTGCTCAAACGCTTCGCCGAAATACATCTCGTAGGTTGCCGGTTCCAGCCACGCGCTGTGCGGCGTGCAGATAGCGTTGGGCAGTTTGAGCAGCGGATGGTCGCCGTTTTGCACGGGCTCGTTTTCGTAAACATCGGTGGCAGCGAAGCCGGGGCGGCCTTTCTTTAGTGCGTCCACCAGCGCGCCGGGCGCGATGAGTTCGGCGCGGGCGGTGTTGACGATCAAAGCAGAGGGTTTCATGCAGGCGAGGTCGGCAGCGGTGATAATGCCGCGCGTGGCTTCGCTCATGCGCAGATTGACGCTCAATATGTCGGCTTGCTCAAAAAAATCCTTCCGGGATTTTGCGGTCTCGTAGCCCAGCACTTGTGCCCGCGCGGCGGTGGCGTCTCGCGCGTAACACAAAACGCGCATGCCAAAGCTGGCGCCGGTGGCGGCAACCGGCTCGCCGATTTTTCCCAAACCGTAAACACCGAGTGTTTTGCCGCGCAGACTGGTGCTGAATGCGTCGCGCCACAGTCCCTTTTTCATCAGCGCGGCGTCTTCGGCAATGTGCCGCACCGAAGCGAAAATCAGCGCCCAGGTGTGCTCGGCAACAGTGTAAGGCGAAGCGTGCGTACCCGCGCAAACGGCAATGCCGTGATCGGTGCAGGCCTTGAGATCAATGGCGTGGGCGCTGCGGCCAGTTTGTGCGATCAGCTTGAGTTTCGGTAGTTGTTCGATCAGTGCGCGGGTGAAGTCGGTGCGTTCACGCACGGCCACGATGATGTCCGCGCCGCGCAGTTTTTCCACCAGCGTTTCAAAAGAAGGCGCTACATCACGCAGTACGGTTACATCGTGCCCGGCCAGT